>JAIESE010000047.1 GCA_019746225.1 Alphaproteobacteria bacterium
ATTGGAAGTCAGAAGCCGCACGTTTTGCACCTGAATTAAAAGTTCTTATCCTTCAAGGAAATGAGCGTAAAGAAAGTTTTGACCTCATAGGGGATCATGACCTTATTCTCACGACCTATCCCTTGCTCTCGAGAGACAAAGACATCCTCCTCAATCACCACTATCACTTGTTGATTCTTGACGAAGCTCAAGTCATTAAAAATCCCAACACGATGGCTCACCGCATTGTTCAACAACTTCGCGCCAAGCATCGCTTGTGTTTAACCGGGACACCCATGGAGAACCATTTGGGAGAGCTTTGGTCATTGTTTCATTTTCTCATGCCGGGCTTTTTGGGCGATAATAAAAAGTTCACGCAAACCTTTAGAAAGCCTATCGAAAAGAGACAAGATCAAGATCGCCAACAAGCCTTAACGCGCCGCGTTCGCCCCTTCATGCTGCGTCGCACAAAAGAAGAAGTCGTCTCAGAGCTTCCCGCCAAAACAGAGATAGTTCAGCACATTGAACTCTTGCCCACCCAAAGAGATTTATATGAATCTGTTCGCCTTGCTATGCATTCAAAAATTCAAATGGAGATTGAAGAGCGTGGCCTGAAACGCAGCCAAATTGTGATCTTAGATGCTCTTTTGAAAATGCGTCAGGTCTGTTGTGATCCGCGCTTGCTAAAAATTGATTCCGCCAAGAACGTCAAGGAATCCGCCAAGTTGCAGTTCCTCATTGATACCCTTCCTGAAATGATTGAGGAAAATCGAAAGATTCTTCTTTTCTCACAGTTCACCAGCATGTTGGCCCTCATTGAAATCGAATTGAAGAAGCTTAATATCCCTTATGTGATTCTCACAGGACAAACCAAGGATCGTCAAACGCCAATTAACGACTTCCAATCCGGTAAAGTGCCCCTTTTTCTCATCAGCTTAAAAGCAGGCGGAACCGGCCTCAACCTCACAGCCGCAGACACGGTCATTCACTATGACCCTTGGTGGAATCCGGCCGTGGAAAATCAAGCCACAGACCGGGCATATCGTATCGGTCAAGACAAACCCGTCTTCGTTTATAAACTTGTCACTGTTGGGACAGTTGAAGAAAAGATCCTGGACATGCAGCATTATAAAGCGGCCCTTTTCGCTGGCGTATTTGATGGCAATGCTTCCGCCAGCAGTCCAATCACACCCGAAGATTTGGAAGCATTGTTTGAGCCGCTACCGTAGGGGATTCTAGAGATTCTTTGACAGATATTTAAAGTTGTAACCCTTATCACTTCAAGTTAACACGCGCCCTTAAGATCTCGAAAATTTCATCGAGCATTTCCTTTTTTTCAAGCATAATCTGGTTCACATGGGCCTTACCATCTTTATGAATAATCTTTATGGAACGATTCTTGTTAACTTGATGGACCTCTACAGAATGAATGTCTTCAAACGCAATGATCGCTATTTTAGACGGCACAAAAATACTCGACGGAATGTGAATTTCATTTTTCATGATAAGTATTTGGGCTTTTGAGGTAAAAGCCTTATAGAAACCAAAAAGACCAACTATGGAAAATAGGCCACTTACAAAGCACAACACCCAATAAAATAGCTTTGCCTCATAGGGAGAAAGTGAAAATTCAACAATATGACGATAAATGACTAAAGTTAAGCCTCCCTCTTCCGTTTGAGCCACGTGAGCCAAAACCCAGGCACATATCCCAAAGAAAACAAAACATGATACCATGATAAATTTCTTTGGCTTGTAGACATAAATGGTCGGAACTGAAGGTTGAGCCATGGCCTATTCTCCTGAATAATAAATCAACACTCGACCATAATACCGTCCTCTTAATTAATCAAGACGCTTGGCTTAGGAGCGAAACTTCTTAGACACATCCCCTTCAACTGTGGTATTACGACACATATGTAACCATAAACAGGAACTGAAGAAAATGACTGTTATTACACGCTTTGCCCCCTCTCCGACGGGCTATCTCCATATTGGCTCCGCCCGAACAGCTTTGTTTAATTGGTTATATGCAAAGCATATGGGTGGTAAGTTCCTCTTGCGTATCGAAGATACAGACCGTGCCCGCTCAACAGATGAAGCCATTGATGCCATTTTTGACAGCATGAGTTGGCTTGGGCTGACCTGGGACGAGGACCCAATCTTTCAATTTACACGCGCTGACCGGCATGCCGAAGTTGCTCGCCAGTTATTGAAAGAGGGTAAAGCCTACCATTGTTATTGCTCACCCGAAGAATTGGAACAGATGCGTGAAGAAGCGCGCGCGAAGAATTTGCCGGCTCGGTATGATGGCCGTTGGCGCGATCGTGCGCCGTCTGAGGCCCCGTCTGGCATTCCCCCAGTGATTCGTTTTAAGGCTCCCCAAGAAGGAGAGACAGTCATTGAAGATCAAGTCCAGGGAACGGTGCGCCTTCAAAACAATCAATTGGATGATATGGTTTTGTTAAGGGCGGATGGAACGCCAACCTACATGCTTTCTGTCGTGATTGATGACCATGATATGGATATCACGCACATCATTCGCGGCGATGATCATCTCACAAACGCCTTTCGTCAACAGCACCTCTACCATGCGATGAGCTGGGAAGTTCCTGTTTTTGCACATATTCCCCTGATTCATGGTCCCGACGGCGCGAAGCTCTCAAAACGACATGGCGCTTTGGGAGCAGATGCCTATCGAGATTTAGGGTTCTTGCCGGAAGCTATGCGCAATTATTTGTTGCGTCTGGGCTGGGCTCATGGGGACGACGAAGTAATCTCAACGGAGCAAGCGATTGCCTGGTTTGATTTGCCCGCTATTGGGCGTTCTCCGGCGCGCTTTGATGTGGCGAAACTCACCAACCTCAATGCCCATTATATGAGAGAAGCGGACGATGTTCGGCTGGTTGATCTCATCATGCACCCTTTAAGTGAAGTTTTCAAACGCACTCTTACCGCCGAGGAGAGAGACCGCATCGTGCGTGGCATGCCGGGGCTTAAACAGCGGGCGAAAACCGTTGTGGAGCTGATCGAAAATGCACGATTCTATATTGAACGAACACCCTTTGATGAAAAAGCGGAGACGCATCTCAGCCCTGACTCTTTGAAGATGGTTGCCCCGGTCATTGCCCGTATCAAGGACCTTCCGGAGATTACAGAAGCTTCAACGGAAGGAGCCGTACGAGAAATTGCAGAAAGTACGGGACAAAAACTGGGAAATCTTGCCCAACCATTGCGCGTTCTCCTGACGGGCAGCACGATCTCACCCAGTATATTTGAAATTATGGAAGTGTTGGGTCGTGAAGAAACGTTGAAGCGTTTAGAAAGTAATTAACAATGACCCCTGAGGGAAAGCTATAAAATAGGCTGTCATCCTGGGACTTAGAAAACCTGGGGCGAATAATGAGCTCTTAGGTTTCCTTAGGACCCGGGATGACACCCTTTCTTTTCGTAGGTAAAAATAATCGATCTGACCTTTACGGCTGACCGCTCATTAATTTTATAGTCTTGTCATTTCTTGTTCGCAAAAATCTTTTTCTTGGCTTCTTGAATTTCCTTGGTTAACTTCGCTTCAAGCCACGGCCGCTCCTTAAGATCTTTTTCAATACGTTCAAGTTCTTCTTTAGCTCCTGGTTCTTTTGGGTTTGCGGTAATCTTATGTAATCTATCTTTAAAACTCTTCAGCTCATGATCTGTAGTGATAATGTTCAAAGGTTGCATATCGCCATATATCGTCCGATCTCTTTCACCACCCCCCTCGATCTTGGCATGCTCCCCCCAATGAAAACTATAGTCATTTTGAGACCGAGGGGATCTATCTACATTATTTCCTTCAGCTGAGTATGTGGATCCTACACAAAACATTGCTGAACAAAGTATTGTTAATATTAAACCATTTCTCATCGAAACCCCCTTGTTGAAAATCTAATAAATACCAATTTCTTTATTATATATCAAATTCGTTAACAGGGCACTAAGGGATAGATCGGTTTACAATTCTCCCCTCGGACTTGGCTTGGAGTCTTGTGTGGTGCCCCAGATACCTCAAAAGAAGAGTTGACTCATCTTAAAAAGGATTGGTAATGAAGGACATGTTTATCGTGATAGGGTGTTTTTTCACAATAATATGAACATTCTAAAATTGAGAGGTTCCTATGGCCCAATTTTCTACACTTGATGATGTTGATGTATCGAACAAGACTGTGTTGGTACGCGCAGATTTGAATTTGCCCATGCAGGATGGGAAAGTAACGGATGCAACGCGCGTGACGCGTCTCCTCCCAACCATAAAAGAGCTCGTGAAAGACGGCGCAAAAATCATTTTGATGTCTCACTTTGGTCGACCGAAAGGAACAAGCGTCGAAGAATATTCACTCAAACACCTTTTACCCACCCTTTCAAATGTTTTTGGACAGCCCGTTCTTTTTGCCAATGATTGTGTTGGACCTGAAGCCACCCGAATGGCAAAAGATCTTCAACCTGGGCAAATTCTCTTGCTCGAAAATCTTCGTTTTCATGGAGAGGAAGAAAAGAACGATCCAGCTTTCGCAAAGGCCCTTGCATCATTAGCTGATATTTATGTGAACGATGCCTTTTCCTGTTCTCACCGCGCTCATTCCTCTGTTGTTGCCATCACCCAATTCTTGCCCTCATTTGTTGGTCGAGGCATGCAAGCGGAAATGGAAGCTTTATCGCGCATTCTTGACCACCCGAAGCGGCCACTGATGGCGATTGTTGCAGGATCTAAGATCTCAACAAAACTAGATCTCCTCAAAAGCTTGGTACAAAAAGTAGATAAACTGGCCATAGGGGGTGGGATGGCCAATACATTTTTGAGTGCTTCGGATTGTCCGATTGGCCAATCCATAAACGAGCCTGAGATGCTTGATACCGCGCGCGCCATCGTGACCGATTCCTATGAATATGAATGCGACTTGATTCTGCCCGAAGATGTGGCTGTTACTTCCGACATTAAGGCGGATACACCGCGCCGTGTAGTTCAGGTAATGGATGTCCAAGGGTCGGATAAAATCGTAGACATCGGTCAAAATACGATTGCTGAAATAAGATCCCAATTAGCCACTTCTGGAACCGTCGTCTGGAATGGCCCCGTTGGTATTTTTGAGATTCCTCCCTTTGATGTGGGCACCGTAGAAATTGCGAAATGCATTGCTGAATTCACAAAAAATGGGACCCTTATCAGTGTTGCAGGTGGCGGAGACACTTTGGCCGCTCTTGCCCATGCGGGATGCAGCGACGCATTCACTTACACCTCGACCGCTGGAGGCGCGTTCCTCGAGTGGCTTGAAGGAAAGACACTTCCGGGGGTTGAAGCGTTAGAAACTGGGGAGAGATATTAATGAATTTGACGCTCGATTCCAACCATTCCCTTTATGGCCTGACGCCTCAAGTGCAAGATTTTTTTAATGATTTTGCAATGGCTCAAGAGTTTTCCTATTTTCAATATGCGCGAATGTTCCATGATGGTTCTACCTTACTATTATTAAATCGCGTCGACATCTTTAATAAATTTATGGATTTGGGTTTTGGGAGTTATTCGTCGATTCGAGAAGAAGATAAATCGAGATGTTCCTATTCCTTTTTTTGGGATGAAGATCTACCAGAAGATCCTGTATCCGTGGGACGTTCTTTTCACGTTTATAATGGGATGACCCTCCTTCGACGTTCCCGACATTACTACGACATGATCGCCTTCGCCCGTCAAACCCCTTGCGATCGTCCAGGCGGTTTTTACTTAACACGCATCGGTGCGTTAGAGAATTTTGCCCATTCCTTTGAAACGAAATTCGGTCACATATTGAATGAGCCAGAGCCTCATTTGATTAAGCCGCCGGTCCATCAACAAGATCCGAACCGAGACCTCATCTGTCTTGGCAATAAGGGAATAACCATCCAAGGACGCATGGGTGAAACCCATCTCACCCCTCGAGAAATTGATTGTCTCCAGCTTTGGGCGCGCCATTTAACCATGAAAGAAATTGGAAAGCATCTCCAAGTTTCTCCTCGAACGGTTGAGACAATTTTCAACAGAGCCCGAATGAGAAGCGGGTATTCTCTTCGAGAGTTGGTGACTGTTTTGGCCATTTGTCCGTAACCGTTCCGGATATCTTCAATTTCACCTCCTGCTATTGTGACAATAGGTATAAGGAGGAATTTACCAATGAAGAAAATTATCAGACAAAAACCAATAAAATTATTAATGGCCTTTTGCCAGCATTATAGCGCCCGGGATCTTAAGGCAATGTTATCCATATTTACCCCAGATGCGATCGTATGGGGGACAGGGGCTGATGAAATTCGGCGGGGATTGACGCAGATTGAATCGCAACTTTTACGCGATTGGTCACAGTCTGACTCTTGCGCCTTTGTGATTGAAAAGACAGAACTGGACGAGGACAACCCCAACTGGATCGGGGCCATTTTGAAAGTGAACGTGACGATGGGGGGGGTGATTCACCCTCTTACCATGCGCCTGACAACCATCACGAAACGCGTTGATGGCATCGAAAAAATTCATTTTTGTCACGGCTCATTTCCAGAGAAATATCAAGAAATCGGGAAGTCGTTTCCCGAGGAGTCCCTCATGTGCTAGAGTCACCTGACAACAACCAGCATTAAAAGGTCAACTTCATGGATTCACTTACTCACGCGGCAATGGGGGCAGTTATTGGTCAAGCGGGCTTTTCCCACAAGCTCGGGAGACGTGCCTTGGGATGGGGAGCTCTCGTTGCAACATTGCCTGACCTTGATGTCATCGTGAAGATAAGCTCAAATCCCTTTGCAGAAGTATTGTACCATCGCGGCGTCACCCACTCCCTGTGGTTTGCCCCCTTGGTGGGGCCTCTCTTGGGTTATATATTGTGGCGTTTGTATGCCCGCCGTGACCCCTTATCCTCCTGGATAGCTTTATGTTTTTGGACCCTCATTACCCATCCTCTTCTTGATCTTTTCACGGTGTATGGCACGCAGCTCCTCGCGCCTCTCTCGAACCATAGGTTCACGTTGTCAGCCGTTCCCATCATTGATCCTATTTATACGGGGATTTTACTTGTCGGATTGATCTTCGGTTTTATTTTTCGAAAACGCATTTGGGCCTCAAGTGTTGCAGCCAGCCTTGCTCTCGTCATCACATCGGGCTATTTATTTTATGGATTGGCCCAAAATGATCAGGCTTATTCTTATGCTGTTAATCAACTGAAGGAAGAAGGTCATGCCCAAGGTGATGTGCGGGCCTACACCACCATGTTTCAGATCTTTTTGCGGCGCATCGTTGTCCATTTTCCCGAAGATGTTTGGGTCGGATATGTCACGACTTGGGCTCCGCAAAAGATCGTTTGGCACAAGCACGTCCAAGCTCCTGAAGCCATACGGACCGCAATATTGAATCACCCCAATGGAAAGATTTATCGCTGGTTTACCAACGATGAACTCATCTTCCAACCCCATCTCGAGACCCCTTCTAAATGGGAGATGATTGATTCACGTTTTGGATTCCTTGGCCCTACCAATTTGGGCATTTGGGGTCGCACGGTTACTGTCAACGCCCAAGGACGCGTCGAGGATGATTTTCCCCATTTTCGCACCCCCCTTAAAATTACCCTCCCAGACATTGAATACCTTTGGAAAGCCGCCTTTGGCAGGGTTATTTTATAGCTGCTTTATCGGGTAATAAAGTACAAATCCATCAGGCCTTGTCGGAAATTAATCAAATAAAATTCTCATATAATTAAAACATAATTATGAAAAAATTTTTGCATTATTTTATTTAGATATTTTGAGTATTCATTAAAAATTATGAACAAACCCCCTTGACTGGCCAGTAAATCTATCCTATTAAATGCTTAACTGTACGAAGTGAAACATCACCGTAGGTAACCTAAACAATAATAATAAAATATGTTTTTAACAGAGGTTTATAGAAAAATTATGCACTCAAAATGTACGAAAAACACGTCAACTTCAAACTTTCCTTATACTTTTAAGCGCCGGTTTCTTGTTTCCTTAGCTTTCTTGTGCTGCACACAAAGCTTTATGACTTTCAAGGCGCAGGGCGTTGAGAACGAGTCTGGCCTGAGAAATGTGACCCATCCCCAATATAGCCCGTTACCAGAAGTTGCCATAGATATTGATGATGACTTACCTGCGCTTGAATATGAAGCAGCGATGCTCGTTCCACCGGACTCAAGAAATGCCAGGGACGCAGTTAATAATCTCAACTTATATTTACCTTATGTTGATGCCGTTACTGAAAATGATGAGGAAACAAAAACTGCAATATTTGAGAAAGCACAAAGAAGAAATCTATGCCAAAATCCAGAGGAATTGCCATCGCTTCTTCCAAGGCTCGCCAAGGAAGCCACAACAGCCAAAGGTCCCTTACAAACTTATTTCAAAAGCCTCGGCGAGCAAATCGTATCTTTAATACAGGTCGTGAAAAAGTCTAACGAAGAATATAATTTCCTGAGAGATAAGATTAAGCTTGAGCGAAAACAAGCCAAAGAAGCGCAGGCAGCCCTTACTTCACGGAAGAATTGGATTAGAAATTTAGGGTTACCTTTGGCCTTTACCTTCGGGGGCGCGACCGCTTTTCTGTTGACTTGGTATTTGGGGAGGTAACCACACAATCAAAAAAAATTAGGACCATTTAAAGAACATAATTTATAAAACACAATAAGAAAGGTTAAAAAAATGAAAAACACAACACTATATACATTACTTTGCACAACGATCCTGATTCCAACCATCTGTTTCGCTGCAGAAAAAAAGGAACCACAAACACCGACAAAACAAATTGCACAGTTAGAACGCGAAAGAGATGCGCTTCCAGCTACCCCACAAATAAAAGATACTGTAACTTCCAATTATGCTGGAAAATTTCCTCCATCTGCAATGCCTTATGTTGTTGATTCAGCTGTTCAAGCGGCGCGCACAGATCGAGACCTAAAAAAGGATGTTATTGATTCAAAAATCGAAGCTTTGCAAACTAAAAGGCAAATTGAAGTTTCAAAACAGAAAGCGAAGGAAGCTGTCGCACCATCTATTCAACGAAGCTATCAAAAGATGGACCATATCAGGCAAAGCGGAGAGCAAGAGAAACTACGCGCAGAAAGCCTTGCAAGGGAGCTTGAAGAAACGAGAAGCGCGTGTAGTTTAGCTGAAAAGCAATATGCTGAAATGGTTGCACAACATGAGCAAGCTAAAAAAGAAGCTGAAGAGGCTAAAAAAGCTACCGAAGGAACGACTTCTGCTTTGATAGAACAGTCTACACAAATACAAAAAATGGCCGAGGCCGTCGAAGCTAGAAGGCGAGAGGCTAAAAATCTGAAAGAACGGGTAAATGAGTTGGAAGAAGCATTGGCAGTTCAGAGCGTTGAAGATCAACAACGTAAGGAATTCATGCAAAGTTCAGACTTAATGACCCCAGCCAGCGCCAAAGGTGGAACTTCTTCAGGCACGTCAGTTCGGCGCGCCTTAAACGTTGCTCCTGAAGATTCAGTAAAGAGAGAAACTCAAGCTCCGGCGTCCGTTACAAAGACTCCAGCAACAAAATCAGCAGCTACAAAGAAAAAGCTCGAAGATGATGCTGATTTTTAAAATTGCTACCAAGCTGTAGTCTTTCTATGTTTGTAAGACCATAGGGACCTACTCACGACCTCAAGAATTGAACTGTTGACACATCAATTCTTGAGGTCTTATATTGACCCTACAAAAATAATAATATGCTGAAGTCATGGTGATATGTCTTATATATAATCCACCCGAAAGTATAAAAATGAAAAAACGACTCTCTTCTGCTCTTTCTCTTTTTCTTCTTATCGCAACTATTGTGATGCCGATTGATGCGTCTCAATCCCAACAAATTCCTAAAAGAACATCTGACTCCTTATTGAACCAATATCGTCTTGGAGTGGGTCTTGGAGTTGAATATGTTAATGCCTCGGCAAATCTAAAAATTGTCCCTACTGGAACCTTGGAGAACATTGGAGCAAATCAATCACAAGTCGGTAAAAACCTTCAAGTAGCCCCCTGTCTTGAAGTGGGCACAACCCTTGCCCAAGATTTTTATCTCGGTCTTATTGCCAGTTGGCGCTATTCGGGAGCAAAAAACACTTCAAGAGCTCCCATAACCCCTATGTACTATTTCTTAAACGAATTTAAACTTAACAGCTATATTGATGTATTACTCAAACCTGGTTATAAAGTTACCCCTCGTTCTATGGTTTATGGCCTTATTGGGCCGTCTTTTGCAACCTGGTCACATACAACGACTCTGGTTGGCACCGGAAATAGTCCATTTAAAATGCACGGCAGGAGCTTAGGTCTCGGCCTTGGAGTGGGTTTTGAATATCTATTCAAAGAAAACTATGCGCTCAGCTTCGATTATACTTATCATTTTCATCGCTCTACCTCAAGAAGCCAGTATGTGAGTTATTTAGTGAACTATGGGGGTGGTCTGGTGCCGTTGGCTGTACCTCACTCTGGTGATCTTAAAAAATCCGTTTCCCCTTCTTACGGAACCATTGCCGTACGCTTTACAATGTTTTTCAATCTTTAACCAACGGCTGTGCATTGAGTAAGGTTGTTATTGGGTTATTAAATAACCCCCTTAACAACCACCCTCCAATCATCCAAATTTCCTAGAATTTTCCAGGGCAATCAAAAAAGAAACTTGACTCATGCCCTTATTTTAAGTTAATAATTTAGCACTCCCTCGATGAGAGTGCTTATCACTTAAATCAGAGGTTTAGAAAACACGCACAAGGAGAAGAAACAATGACATTTAGACCATTACATGATCGTGTGCTCGTTAAGCGCATTGATTCAGAGGAAAAAACAAAGTCTGGGATCATCATTCCAGATAGTGCCAAAGAAAAGCCCATGGAAGGCGAAGTGGTCAGCGTTGGTTCAGGCATCCGTCAGGAAAATGGCACAATTACGCCGCTTGATGTCAAGGCTGGTGACCGCGTTTTGTTCGGCAAGTGGTCCGGCACAGAAATTAAATTAGACAACACAGATTTTATCGTGATGAAGGAATCCGACATCATGGGAATTTTGTCGAAGTAATAACTTAACCTATTAAAAGAAGGAATGAGAATCATGGCTGCTAAAGAAGTCCGTTTTTCTGCTGATGCCCGCGAGCGTATGCTGCGTGGTGTTGATATTTTGGCTGATGCCGTAAAAGTAACTTTGGGTCCAAAAGGACGCAACGTTGTTATCGAAAAGTCCTATGGTGCGCCTCGCATCACGAAAGACGGCGTTTCCGTTGCGAAGGAAATTGAACTTTCCGATCGTTTTGAGAACATGGGCGCACAAATGCTGCGTGAAGTTGCAACCAAGACATCTGACTTGGCAGGTGACGGCACGACAACAGCAACTGTTTTGGCGCAAGCCATCGTTCGCGAAGGCATCAAGGCCGTTGCGGCTGGTATGAACCCAATGGATTTGCGTCGCGGTATCGACATGGCTGTTGAATCCGTTATCGCCAATATCAAGTCTCAATCAAAGACCGTTTCGACCAATGAAGAAATAGCCCAAGTCGGGACCATTTCTGCCAATGGCGAAATTGAAATTGGTCAAATGTTGGCGAAAGCCGTTGAAAAAGTTGGTAAAGAAGGCGTCATCACCATTGAAGAAGCCAAGTCTTTGCAGACTGAATTGGATGTTGTTGAAGGAATGCAGTTCGACCGCGGATATATTTCTCCGTACTTCATCACCAACCCAGAAAAAATGCTTTGTGAACTCGAGAATCCATTTATTCTCATTCATGAAAAGAAGCTTTCAGGTCTCCAGGCCATGCTGCCCGTATTAGAAACGGTTGTACAGTCTGGTCGTCCCTTGTTGATCATCGCTGAAGATGTCGAAGGTGAAGCTTTGGCAACACTCGTGGTTAACAAACTACGGGGTGGACTGAAGGTTGCAGCCGTGAAGGCGCCGGGCTTTGGAGACCGCCGTAAATCCATGTTGGAAGACCTCGCCATTTTGACGGGGGCTCAGCTTATTTCTGAAGACCTCGGCATTAAATTGGAGAATGTTGATATTTCCATGTTGGGAACAGCAAAGAAGATTACCATCTCCAAAGATGACACCACGGTTGTTGATGGCGCTGGTGACAAGAAAGACATTCAAGCTCGTTGCAGCCAAATTCGCGCGCAAGTGGAAGAAACAACTTCCGACTATGATCGTGAAAAACTGCAAGAACGCTTGGCGAAATTGTCTGGCGGTGTTGCAGTCATTCGCGTCGGCGGAGCCACAGAAATTGAAGTGAAAGAGCGCAAAGATCGCGTGGAAGATGCAATGCACGCAACCCGTGCTGCCATTGAAGAAGGCATCGTGCCTGGTGGTGGTGTCGCGTTGCTTTATGCTCAAAAAGTATTGGACGGTTTGAAACCAGCCAACAATGACCAAGAAGTGGGTATCCGCATTGTGCGCAATGCTTTGTCCATTCCTTGCCGTCAAATCGCTTTGAATGCGGGCGCTGATGGATCCATCGTCGTTGGTAAATTGATGGATGCAAACAATGCAACCCATGGTTATGACGCGCAAAACGATCGTTATGGCGACATGCTGAAGTTCGGCATCATCGATCCAACGAAAGTTGTGCGCACAGCCTTGCAAGATGCAGCATCCGTTGCCAGCTTGTTGATTACAACAGAAGCCATGATCGCTGAAAAGCCTGAACCAAAGACACCAGCTGGTGGTGGCGGTATGCCAGGTGGTATGGGCGGCATGGGTGGCATGGGCGGTATGGATTACTAGTAACCTATAGCCGAGACAACTCTCCTATCGTTTATTTTTGCGATAAATAAAAAAGGAAGCCTTTGGAGGCTTCCTTTTTTTGTGAGTTATCTTTGATGAATACATTAAGAATAATTCATATAAGCTAGTGGTTGGCTGTCATTGCAAGCGAAGCGAAGCAATGACGCTGAGGGGATAATAAGAATTTTCTGCAATTGTAAATCAGTTGCCTCAGCACCCCAACATCCCCCCCTAACAAAACCACAAATTCCCATTATGAATGGTTAACATTGCCTATCCCTTTGTGGTACCGTAACTTAAATGAATAGGTGAGTTTAGCGGACATAAAAGGGGACGCGCATTGAGAAAAATCCACATTTCACCATCAATTTTAGCGGCTGACTGGGCACAGCTCGGTGCTGAAGTAATCGCGCTTGAAAATGCTGGTGCCGACTGGATTCACGTTGATGTGATGGACGGGCACTTTGTCCCTCAAATTACCGTGGGATCCCATGCGGTACGGGATATACGCCCTCACACAAAGCTCCCCTTGGATGTGCATTTGATGATTAGTCCAGTAGATGCGCATATTGAATCATTTGCTAAGGCTGGCGCCAATATTTTGACCGTACACCCTGAAGCTGGCCCCCATCTTCATCGCACTTTACAAACCATTCGCTCTTTTGGCATGAAAGCCGGAGTCGCCTTGAATCCGGCGACCCCTGTTGAGTCTGTTTTGTCCATTCTCCCCGCCGTTGATTTGATCCTGATCATGTCTGTCAATCCCGGGTATGGGGGGCAGACATTTATTCCTTATACTCTAGAAAAAGTGCGTGTTTTACGCAAACTCATCGACGAGAAAAACCTGCCGATACTCCTCGAAATTGATGGGGGAATTAATAGAGAAACAGCACCCTTAGCCATTGAAGCCGGCATTGATATTCTGGTCGCAGGAACGGCCATATTTGAACCCACCAAAGATGCTTCTGCTATTCCTTATACCGCCGCAATTGCGGCTTTAAGAGGCAAGAAATGACCATAAAGTCTTTCTCCAAGAATGCATCACGAATGGTTCGTGATACCTGGCGACGGAGCGTTTTGTATCGCTTCACTCTCATGGGAGGGCCGACACCTAAACACTTGACCGTTATGCCAACAGATCCATGGCCGGGCGATATATACGCTGGTCGCCTGCTTCTTGACGGAAAATTTATGCTCTCTAATCAGGTCATTTCCATGACCGATTTGTGGATACCAAAGGACGCAGAACCTGCCGCCTTGGCGGACCTTCATCGCTTCACGTGGCTTCGAGATTTGCGCGCCTTGGGAGATAATTCTGCACGCCGATTGGCCCGACAATTGATCACAAATTGGATTGATCGAAATCAAGATTGGCAAGGCTACCCTTGGCAAGTGGGGATCACTGGACATCGGATCGCCAACTGGATTGCCATGTATGATTTTTTCTGCTCAAGCGCTGATGAGAGTTTTCGCAGTTTGTTCTTTCGAGAAGTGGCACGACAAGCCCGTCATCTTTCCTATTCTTGGGCAGATGCACAGACATCATTGGAGCGGTTATACGCCTTAAAAGGAATGATTTATGCCGCGATTACTTTTCCCGGAGAAAGTCACCGATTGGCGACGCTATTGCCCTCTCTTGAAATAGAAATTGGTGCGCAAATATTGGCCGATGGGGGCCATGAGAGTCGCTGTCCTCAAACTCATCTGATGGTCTTACGTGACCTGATTGATATCCGCGCTATGCTGCGGTTGATTCATTATGAAATACCCCCATTTTTACAAACCTCCATCAACCAAATGGCACCCATCGTACGCTTATTCCGTCATGGGGATGGCGGATTGGCAACGTTTGGACAAACTTCTTGCGTTCCCTCGCCCGTAATCGACATGGTTCTCTCTTTAGCAGATGTTCGCGGTCGCCCTCCCGAACGGGCGGTAAACCTTGGCTTTGAGCGCTGCGTCAATAAAAGCAGCCTTATCCTTCTCAATGTAGGTGCGAAAATTAATGGGGTTCAACCGACCGTTGCTGACGAAGGAACCGGTTCCTTGAATTTTGAATGGAGTATTGGGCGAGATCGCTTTGTTCTTCAAGGTGACTTGGTCTTACAAACACCAGAAGGCAAGGTAATCCCAATTCCGGAACAGGTAGATTCGACATCTATAAAACTTCACCGCGCGAGTCACAAGGGGCACACCCTTGTTGATGCGAGTTTTGCCTGCCCAGAGGGGTCCACATTTTCTCATCGTCGCCAGCTTTACTTGGATGGCAATCACCCAAATTTGCGGGGAGAAGACACTATACAAGCCCCCCTTGATGCTGTTTACGGCATTCGGTTTATATTAGATAAAGATATTGAAGCCTCCCTTGCTTCTGGTGGCAAAGGGGTGATGATACTGATCCCTGCCCGAGCAAAGTCTGCCAGGAATCAAGAGGGACAGCAGTGGCGGCTTCTCGTGTCTGGTGTTGAAGAAATATTGTGCGAAACTTATGACTCCAATCAAGCGATTTTGCTTTTGGGATGCGTTAAAGACAATCAGCCAATTTCCGTCCGTTGGGCTTTTTGCCAGGATTAGTTCAAATACTGACTCTAGACCACCAGTGACTTTTTGTAACAGATTGATAAATATTGATGAGTTTCCCATAGTTGTCATCCTGGGGCTTGGATTTTGTTAGTCTCTTTCGAAGAAAAAGCGTTACAAAAACTTAGAACCCGGGATGACAACGAATTTTATTATTTTCTTCATAGTCTATTCCCCAAGTAACAAAGTAATCCACGCATTAATTTCCCAAAATATCTCCTAAAATTTTACTCTAATAAAAAATAAATATAACAAAATATTATTATTTTATACTATTATTTACTAATTATTAATTAGTAATTCTATATTATGAGATATGGAGTGTATTATTTATTGAGCATTTTGAGGACTACGTAAATGCAAAAATATATTAAAAACCTAGCCGTTTCCATCTTCCTGACACTGGCCACTGGTTTTATCGTCGAAAATTCTATGGCTGCTGCAGGGTTTGACGATGGCAGTGGCGGCATGAGCGATCCTAGTATGGACCCGAGCATGGGAGGCACTGACCCCAGTATGAGCGGGACTGACCCCAGTATGGGGGGATCTGATCCTACCATGGGTGGCACCGTAGACCCTTCAACAGGAATGCCTACGCAATCAGGTGCAATGCCGGGCGCAGCCCCTGGCGGGTACCCTCCTGCTGCTGCGGCAGGTTATCCTCCTGCGGCAGGTTATCCCCCAGCAGCTATGGCCCCTCAAGCTCAAGCAATTGCCCCCCCTCCTCCATCTTCTTCAGGTGGTGGTGAGCTTGCCAGCATTGCTGGTGGCGCTTTTGGTATGCTTGGAACAATGGACGCGAATAAGACTCAAGCCCAAATGCATGGCATGGATACTTCTTCAGCAACACAAATGCACGCAATGGATGCGGGTGTCGCTTCACAAGGAATCAATGCTGGATCGAGAGGACTAGCTCAAGGACCAATGGGCTATGCTGCCCCAGGTATGGGCGCCCCCGGTATGGGTCGCCCTGGATATGGCGGCATGGGCGGTGGCATGGGCGGTGGCATGGGCGGTGGCTTCGGTGGTGGCATGGGCGGCGGCATGGGTGGCGGCATGGGTGGCGGCATGGGCGGTGGCTTCGGTGGCGGCATGGGCGGCGGCATGGGCGGTGGCTTCGGTGGCGGCATGGGCGGCGGCATGGGCGGTGGCATTGGCGTTGGTATGGGCGGCGGTGGCATGGGCGGCGTTGGTATGGGCGGCGGTGGCATGGGCGGCGGTGGCATGGGCGGCGGCGGCTTCGGCGACAGCGGTGGTTATTCATCCTCAAAATCACAGAGAAAAGCTGAAAAGAAGGCCGCTAAGAAAGAAGCAAAGGCTGAAAAGAAAGCAGACAAAAAAGCCGCGAAGAAAGCAGATAAGAAGGCCAAAAAAGATAAAAAGGTAGCCAAACAGGATAAAAAGGCAGCTAAGAAAGCAAACAAGAAGGCTGGTAAAGGAGATAAAAAAGCAGATAAGAAGGCAGCAAAGGCTAATAAGAAAGCCGCTAAGTCAGATAAGAAGGCCAAGAAGTCTACAAAAAAGGCTAAGAAGGCTGATAAGAAAGCTAAGAAGCCTGCAAAGGCTAAAAAAGCTCCAAAGGCTAAGAAGGGCAAAAAATAGGCCCGGGCAGAATATTATGACGCCACTCCTAATCTTTGATGGTGGCCATGGACATAACAGGGGAGACAAGAGTCTCCCCTTTTTGTTAAAAGTTGCATAGGTTCTGTGGTGCCTTTTACTCCAATGATATTGTTGGTATCAACTTCTCTCCTCTAAATTCATAAATCCTTAATTAATTTGCAAATAAAATAAATAGGGATAGGTATGTAACCCTAAGGGATTCTTGATTTATGATAAAATATTTGAAATATGTGGTGCCGTTTTTTTTCGTTGCGACATCTCTTGAAACAGAAGGTGCGGATATGCCAGTTACAAACTCTGAAACAGCTACCCCCTTCCCCACAGACAATGCTAGGGCTGTCCCTGATGAGACAAACATGCCAACTTCTCCGTATACTGCTGCTTTCCCTGAAGAGAACACATTCGCGCCTACTCCCCCCGAAACCCTGGATGCAGCTCCTGGGACTCCCTTACATCTTGTTCCCCCTTCAGAGGATCAACACCCCCTTTCAGAAGCACAAGGACAAGAAACGGTAGCCAAGAAACATATTGATATACTTGCCCAACATGAAGCCATTTTGGAAAAGGCAAGTCAACACCTTGCCGACCAAAAAGCAGAATTGAGAATCCTTCGCATCCAACTAGCCAAAGAAAATGCACCATCGAATCAAAAGACAGAAGAAAAGACTGAGCTCCCGAAGGGCGTCATTCCCCCCCAACCAGCGGATCTACCTTCCAATTTCACAAAGCCCACTCCAAGTGAGCGAACCCCTATTCGAATAGCACCAAACAAAATTTCTAATCCTAACCAGGTGAACCCCTCAACCCAATCTACCGTCGATGAGCACGGAGATTTTCTTGGACATGAAGAAGCAGCAACCGGGCAGATGGACAATTTCCAAAAGACTGAGAATAAAAAAATAAGAGAAGTTCGAAGTGAGGTCGTCACGAATAATCCAGGAAAACCAATGATAACGAAAGAAGACTCTTCGATATACGTCGTTCCATGAAGTATAGCCAATAAAGCTTCATTCAGGAGATAGAAGACGCTTCAACACACCATTCAAGCATTGAAGTCCAAGGGGTGTGGCACGAAGGGTATTATCCGTTTTAAGAAGATAACCTCCCTCAATAAGAATTCTGAGCCCCTCAGGGTCAATAATTGTCGACTTAAAACTTGGAAGTTCAAGACCTGCAGTGAGACGAAGGCCCATCATCAATGCTTCTGTTTCTTGGTCTTGGGCGGAGAGAAGAATCGCTTCTTCCTCGCCTGATCCATTCATCACAGCCTTCATCCATGTCTCTGGTGCCCGATATTGCTTTGTGGCGACTTTGCCCTCAGGGAGTGTTAATCGACCATGGGCACCGGGTCCCACACCTGCATAGTCCTGATATTGCCAATAACTGATATTGTGGCGAGACTCGGCTCCGGGGCGAGCATGATTAGAAATTTCATAAGCTGGCAATCCTGCAGCCTTAGTTTGCTGTTGAGTAAGCTCAAACAAATCTGCTGCAAGATCCTCTCCGGGTATGATGAGTTCTCCCCGTTCATATAACGGCGCAAAAGCGGTTCCTGGTTCAATAGTAAGTTGGTAGAGGGATATGTGTTCTGTGCCAAAGGACATCGCTTGCGCAAGCTCTTGGCGCCAGGCCTCTACGGTTTGATGGGGCCGGGCATAAATGAGGTCAAAAGAGGCTCGCTCAAAAGTCTTAATCGCCGTTTCAATGGCTTTAATGCCTTCTGCAGCGCTGTGTTGACGACCCAATTGTTTCAAATCAGGATCATTTAGCGCTTGAATGCCAATAGAAACTCGATTCACCCCAGCGGCCTTCAAATCTTGAAACTTACTCACTTCAACGGAATTCGGGTTGGCCTCTAAAGTAATTTCGATGTTGGGTGTCGGTGACCAGTACCCCAACGCTTTGCGAATCAAAGCTTCAACGGTTCGCGGTCGCATCAATGAAGGCGTTCCTCCGCCAAAGAAGATGCTGGTCAAATGCCTTGGGCCAAGACGCGCAGCCGTATGATCCAACTCTTTCAGCAGGGCTTCTTCCCATGCATCTTCTTCGATAGAGGCTCTGACGTGGCTGTTAAAGTCACAATAGGGACATTTTGAAAGGCAGAACGGCCAATGGATGTAGAGAGCAAGATTTTGAAGTTCAGGCATGGCGCGTAAAACAAACTTGAATTAATTTCTGAATCGCGATTGCCCGGTGAGAAATTTGTCGTTTGAGCTCAGGGGGCATTTGGGCATACGTTTTAGAATGCCCTTCGGGAATAAAGATCGGATCATACCCAAAGCCAAAATCCCCACGAGGGGGAAAAGATAAGTGTCCATAGGCACGCCCCTCAACAGCGACCTCATAACCATCTGGCCAGACAAGGCTTAAAGTGCAGACAAAATAAGCGGAGAGATCTAGCTTGTCAGACATTTCTTGCGCCACACGATCCATGGCATAAGAAAAGTCTCGCCCACCCTCGGGAGTTATCGCCCACCGCCCAGAATAAATCCCGGGTTGGCCATCTAATGCCGGAATTACGAGACCCGAATCATCGGCCAAACAGGGAAGCCCAGATGCTTTCATGCCCGCTTCTGCTTTCAGACGGGCATTTTCTGCAAATGTTGCCCCAGTCTCTTCAGGTTCATCCAAATTGAGGGAGGCTGCAGAAACTGTGATAATTTGTAAAGGGCCTAAAAATTCACCGAATTCACGAATTTTTCCTTGGTTGTGGCTGGCCACGAGGAGCTGTGGTTCTTGAAATAATCGCCTTTGGGGATTCTGCCCTTGGGGATTCTGATTGGATGTATCTGCCATTAAATTTTATTCTCAACCCTCAATCTTCAAGGCTTCCCGCTGTAACTTTACCAATTCTTGGACACCTTCTCGCGCAAGGCCAAGCATTTTGGCAAAGGACTCATCGCCAAAGGATCCCTTTTCAGCCGTTGCCTGAATCTCAACAAGGTTTCCGCCGCCCAGCATCACAAAGTTGGCGTCAACTTCAGCGTTCGAGTCTTCTTCATAATTGAGGTCAAGGATGGCCTCCCCCTTCAAAATACCACAAGAGATTGCCGCAACTTGATCAATGATGGGCATTTTTGAAAGCGTTTTATTCTTAACTAATTTTGCAATGGCTTGATGCATTGCCACGTAAGCCCCCGTAATACTGGCCGTTCGTGTGCCGCCGTCGGCCTGGAGGACATCACAGTCAATGCGGATTTGACGCTCCCCAAGGAGGGATAAATCTACCACAGCTCGCAAGGATCTACCGATCAAGCGTTGAATTTCTTGGGTGCGTCCCGTTTGTTTGCCTCGAGAGGCTTCACGATCCACGCGAGTGTGGGTAGCGCGCGGCAGCATGCCATATTCTGCCGTAATCCAACCGGATCCAGTATTACGCAAAAACGGTGGAACTTTTTCCTCAACGGTGGCTGTACAAATGATGTGCGTATCTCCGAATTTCACGAAACAGGAACCTTCCGCATATTTTGCATAGTTGGGTCCGAGGAAAACAGAACGTAATTCATTGGTTTTTCTTTTATCTTGGCGCATACTAATTTATCCACTCTACTTGACGATTTCTTGTTTTTTTACTACATGTTAGATACAAATGAAAGGTAAAAACATGTCTTTGACCGTAGCAGAGCTCAATAAACGCTCTATAGATATTTTTCGAGAATTAGTAGATGCCTATGTAGAAACGGGTGAACCCGTTGGTTCACGCACCCTTTCTCGTCGATTGAAAACCAATTTGTCTCCCGCAACCATACGAAATGTGATGGCTGATTTGGAAGAGGCCGGGCTTCTTTATGCGCCCCATACCTCAGCGGGTCGCTTGCCCACAGAAGCCGGCTTGCGATTCTTTGTTCATGGATTGTTGGAACTTGGTGACTTAACGGAAGGGGATCGAGCTTATATCGAACAGCGCTGTACGAATGCGGGCCGAAAAGTTGACGATGTTCTCGAAGAAGCTACATCCATGCTTTCTGGCTTGTCTAAGTGCGCTGGCCTGGTTTTGGCCCCAAAAACTGAATCTCCCTTGAAGCATGTTGAGTTTGTCAGTTTAAGTTCAGGTCGGGCCATTCTGGTGATGATCACTGAAGATGGTGTTGTGGAAAATCGACTCATTGAAGTGCCGATTGGCATTCCGCCATCTATCCTCGTAGAAGCCTCCAATTACCTCAATGGACGCCTGACAGGGCGTACCTTAAGTGAAGCAAAACGCATTATTTTTGAAGAACTGAAGCAGCACAAAGCCCACCTCGATACCCTCACCGCGAAAGTTGTTGAAACAGGCATTGGCGTCTGGAGTGAGGGAGATCAAGGAGGTTCATTGATTGTGAAAGGGCAAAGCAATTTGCTCACCAACGTTACTGTTGTGGAAGATTTGGATCATATTCGGGATTTATTTACCGTGTTGGACACGAAAGAAACATTGATTCAACTCTTAGATGCTTCCATCCAAGCGGATGGGGTACAAATATTTATTGGGGCCGAAAATAGCCTTTTCAGCCTGTCAGGTTGCTCTCTAGTAGTTGCCCCTTACAAAAATTCTCGACAGCATATTCTGGGCGCCATTGGCGTGGTGGGTCCAACCCGCATGAACTATAGCAAGATCATTCCGCTCGTAGATTATACAGCAAAATTAGTCGGCCAATTGTTGGGGTAAGGATCGTGAAGCACCCTAACCCCCAACCTGCCGATTTTTCTAGAAATTTGCCACCTATATGGGGTATCAAAGGGATATGAATACGATTACATCTCTTGTCTCTCCGCGCTCCAAAAGTCATGAATTGGGTCGACGCATATTTCATGAGCATATCCGCCCCTATGGACGGTATTTTGGGGCTGCCATCGTTCTCATGATTCTGGCTGCTTTGTCAACGTCTGCCTTGCCTTATTTGCTTCAACCGGTCTTCGATGAAGTCTTTACCCACGGGACACCGCGATTATTGATGCTTGTTTGTGGGGGAATCTTTTTGGCATTTGTTGTCAAAGGCGCCACGTCTTTTGGTGAAGCGGTCATCATGACTTATGTGGGTCAGCGCATTATTTCAGACTTGCAAAATCGTCTCTTTAGTCATCTGATGCACCTAGATTTGGCCTATTTTCACGGGACATCTTCGGGCGATCTCTTATCCCGTTTCACCAATGACGTTAACCTAATGCGCAACGCCGTTGCCACCAGTTTAGTTGGTTTTGGTAAGGATTCTTTTACCCTGGTATTCCTCGTCTCCCTCATGTTTTATCGAGACTGGACACTGGCCTGCATTGCCTTTTTCGTCTTTCCTCTGGCTGTATTTCCCATTCTTCGCATTGGCCGACGCATGCGCAAAGTCGCGAATAATACCCAAGAGGAGCTCGCGAGCTTCACTGGACGCCTTACCCAAGTTTTCCAAGGGATCCGTGTCATCAAGGCATATGGCACTGAAAAATACGAAGCAACACGGGCTCATACCATGATTGAACGCATCTTTGCCCTTGTTTATAAGTCCGCCCGCGTGCGCTCCGCCTCACACCCCATAATTGAAAGCTTGGGCGGCATGGCGATCGTTATCGTGATTGCTTATGGGGGATGGCAGGTGATGCACCACGCCCGAACAACCGGCGAATTTATGTCCTTTATCTTAGCGCTATTGTTGGTCTACGAGCCCTTGAAACGCTTGAGCAACCTCAATGCGAATTTGCAAGAAGGTTTGGCGGCGGCAGGGCGCGTCTTTGCCATTTTGGATACACCCGCCACAATCCAAGATCGACCAGACGCAAAGCCGCTTCCACGAATCGAGGGACATATCGAATTCCACAATGTGCGTTTTGCGTATCCTGATGGAAAAGTAGCCTTAGATGGGATTAACCTCAAGATTAAAAAGGCCCACTCCATTGCTCTTGTTGGCGCCAGTGGCGCTGGAAAATCGACCATCATCAACCTCATTCCCCGCTTCTATGATATTCAAGACGGCCAAATATTGATTGATGACATGGATATCCGAGATGTCACCGTTCAATCTTTGCGCGACCAAATCGCCCTCGTGAGCCAAGAAATCATGCTGTTTGATACAACCGTGCGCGATAATATTGCTTATGGATCTTTTGGCGCAACCGATGCGGATATTACAGCAGCAGCCAAAGCCGCCGCGGCTCATGAGTTTATCGACGCACTTCCTCTGGGCTATAACACGATGATTGGTGAAAATGGGGTCAAACTCTCCGGCGGTCAACGCCAGCGCATCGCGATTGCCCGTGCCATGCTCAAAAATGCGCCGATTCTTCTGTTGGATGAAGCGACTTCTGCCTTGGATACGGATTCTGAGCGGCAAGTCCAAGCGGCCCTGAAAATTCTCATGGAAGGGCGCACCACGTTAATGGTTGCGCACCGTCTTTCCACAGTTGTTGAAGCGGATAAAATTTATGTGCTTGATCAAGGAAAAATCGTCGAGAGCGGTGATCACCAGACACTACTTGAGCACAAAGGGATTTATGCCAACCTCTGGCAAGCGCAATCCACGCTGCCCACATCCGAAGCTGCGTAACATCCAATGAAGTGGGCAACCAAGCTTTTCAAATCGATGTCCATCGATCGTTCTGTTGCCTTTGTTGCGGCCACCTATATTCGCCTTGTCTTCTCTACCTGCAAATGGACGGAACTTGGCAAAGAAATTCCTGAATCCTATTTAAAAGCCAATAAGCCCTTCATCGTTTGCTTTTGGCATGGGCGCTTAGGCATGCTCGCGTGCGCTTGGACATGGAAGGACCGTCCGTTTCGCATGCTTTTGTCCGCGCACCGTGACGGGCGTCTCATTGGCAGCACCGTTGGACATTTTGGCATCACCTCTATAGATGGATCCACGCAACGCGGGGGGACCCAAGCCCTTCGGGAGCTTATTAAAGCATTGCGTAAAGGGGAGACCATCGGCATCACACCGGACGGGCCCCGGGGACCAGGGCAAGTCGCAAGCCTAGGCGTTATTACTCTGGCCAAACTCGCACAAGTCGACATGATTCCCATCACTTTCTCCACATCCCGCCGAAAGCACCTCAACACCTGGGATCGCTTTCACCTTGCCCTTCCTTTTGGACGGGGCGTGTTCGCTTGGGGCCCCCCCATATCTCCTCCCATAAGCGGCGACGAAGCCGAGATGGAACGCGTTCGGCACCAGCTGGAAACACAAATGACAGAGCTGCAAAATCGCGCAGATGATTTTGTCTTAAACGAGTGTATTAACAAATAATGCGCTGTCTTTAATTTCACTCCCTGGAATTTCACTGCCTGGCAACTGTTAGCGAAAAAGATTTAAAAAAAGAGGGCTATTATTTAATAATAGCCCCTTTAAAACGATCATTGGCATTGGAGAGCAGCTGCTCCTAACAGTCCTATTTCGTCAAAATCCAGAGATGGACAGGTTTGATATAGCCTTCCCCCTGCCATTCAACAAGCTCAATGCTCCTAAAGCCCAATGTTTGGTGATAGGGTACAGCGATTTTAATCATCTCGGCTTCGAGTTCTTTCCTTGCTGCCTCATCCCCATTAATCTTTCGATAATATTCTAATGACAGCCTAGCTTTTCTACCATCTTCAAAAATCACATAAGGCTTACCTTGATTCGCTTTCTGATCATCCAATTGCAAATAGATTGCAGGAAATATTAATTGGCCACCTTTCTTCAACACCCTTTCATAAATCCCGCATTCACGAAAATACTGCCAATCACTGACTACTTCATTTACGGAGTTTGAGGGGATATAGGCGATATGCTCAGCATTCGTTACATCCAGCATAGCATCAGCCTCATTAGCTTCGCCAGTATCAATCATATAATTTTCATTACCTTGAGTTGCACCCCAGATCCCGCCGTGATGACCCTTGTGACCTGAAAACAAGACAATACGACAAAAGGGATGCTCCTTTACGTAGTCATCCCAAGATCGGCGAATAATAGGCCTTTCTTCATTTGCGTAAATATCTATATACTTTAAATCCTTCACGCGCAAAGTTTCAAATACTTTGCGATAACTCACCGAGTCAAGGACTACCTCAGAAAGACGGCGTCGAGTATTTTGTAGATTCACATACCCAACCTCATCTTTCGCTTCTTGTTCTTTCCATTGAGTATAAACTTCACTAGGAAGCGTTGCACGTATAGCAACGTAGTCCTCACGACTGTAGCCTTTGCCAGCTGCTGTTTGCTCAAGCCAGGGTTCGTGATCCTTCTCCATAGCTGTTGCAAGATAAAAACTACTCAACAAGAAAGAAAGCGACACTGTTTTAAATAGTAAATGCATTTTGTCCTCATAAGTTTGTGTTGTGATTGATATAAAGCCCCCAGGGGGTCACGCCATATATATAATCACTCTTTTCAAAAACACAAGTATATTCACCTCATTGACCGAGTTTTCTTAGATTTTGTAAGTTAAAAGACAGTAAGGGTTTCAAGGAAAAAGGATATCTCCTTAAAAGATTAAGAAATCCCCTGCTCTTTACGAAAAATTAAGCCCCTTCCGTTTATAATAATGTACTGCATTGCGTGTAGCAGAGCGCTTTTGCACGCCGTGAAAGTCCATTTTTATAAGTGTCAACTTCGGGACAAACTCCCTTGACGCCAACGAGGCATGATATGAATTTGAACAGGAAAAAAAAGAAGGAAAGTGAAGCACCAAAATTCATGAGTGCCGACTATTTCAAGAAGGTCAGAGATGACTTTGTTAACCATTCGCATCAACGCCTCTGTTCCCTTCCAAGCTTAAAACTCGACAAAAAGACAACCTCACAATTAGATCATAAACTCCATGCTTTCTGGGCCAACTTTGGCTTCTTTTCGCCTGGGTCGATTGCCGCAGCTTATAGTGATTGGATGATCCATATTGCCTTTTCACCCGGCAAACAACTTGACCTCATTGAGAGCGCCCGCTTGAAGAATCTTAACTTTATGAAATTTCTCATTTCAAGAGGGCAAAACAACAAGAGAAATGGCTCTTCGTTGCCAAAAGATAACCGATTTGAGGATCCTGCTTGGCAAACATGGCCTTATAGTGCGTATAAACAAGCCTTCTCCCTCAGCGAACAATGGTGGGTGGAAGCAACCAGTGATGTGCGCGGGGTCACCCAACATCATTCGGACGTTCTTCCTTTCCTTACCCAACAAGTCATTGACGCATTCTGTCCTGCAAATTTTCCTTCTTTGAATCCCGTTGTTGTGGAAAAAACCATTGAAGAGGCGGGGAAGAATTTTGTGCGAGGCACCCAAAATTTTTGGGAGGACCTCGACAGGCTGGTGCGCAACAAACCCCCCGTGGGGTCTGAGAAATTTGAGGTAGGCAAAAATATTGCTATAACACCAGGAAAGGTTGTTTTTCAAAACCAGCTCATTGAACTGATTCAATATAGCCCCATGACAAGCGAGGTATATGCCGAGCCTCTGCTCATTATCCCTGCTTGGATCATGAAATATTACTTGATGGACTTATCTCCTGAGAATTCCCTCGTCAAATATCTTGTAAGTAAGGGCCACACGGTTTTTATGATTTCATGGAAAAACCCAGAAAGCAAAGATCAGGATCATGGGTTTGACAGTTACCTAAAATTGGGCATCATGGATGCGATTGAAGCGGTTTCAACAATCATCCCAAAACAGAAGATTCATGCGGTAGGATACTGTTTGGGCGGAACCCTGCTATCCATTGCGGCTGCCCGAATGGCGCGTCTCAGAGACTTACGACTTAAAACGTTAACCACTTTCGCCGCTCAAGTCGACTTTGAAGAGGCGGGCGAGATTCAATATTTTGTGGATGAAAGCCAATTGCATTTCTTGGATGATATTATGTCTGAAAAGGGGTACTTAGACGCCAAGCGCATCTCTGGGACCTTTTACATGCTGCGCTCCAAAGACTTGATTTGGTCTCAAATGATCAAAACCTACCTCATGGGGGAGCGCCAAGAAATAACAGATTTGATGGCCTGGAATGCGGATTCGACGCGTCTCCCGCGTAAAATGCTCTCAGAATACTTAACCAAATTGTATTTGAATGATGACCTGGTCAGCGGTCGATTTAAAGCCCTTGGACAACCCATTTCTTTAAAGGACATCTCAACGCCTGTATTCGCCGTGAGTACTGAAAAAGATCATATTGCCCCCTGGCAATCGGTCTACAAAATTCATTTGTTCATTGAATCCGAAATTACATTTGTGTTAACAAGCGGCGGGCATAATGGCGGCATCATTAGTGAACCCGGACATCACAAAAGGCATTACCATATCGCAACACACAAAGAGACTGATTTTCATTTAACACCCCAAGAATGGCAGGAAATAACCCCGTCGCGCTCCGGCTCCTGGTGGCCAGCGTGGCGTAAGTGGTTGGTTGATCATTCAACCCATAAAATCAGCCCACCCCCTATGGGGTGTAAAGGATATAAGCCCCTCAGAGATGCTCCTGGTGAGTATGTCCTGATCAACTAGAGGGACGTCGGAGCGCTGATGAAAAAATTCATAGACAACATTACATTCGATGAGATTCATATTGGCGATTCCGCCTCCCTGAAGCGAACCCTAAAAGCCCGGGACATTCAACTATTCGCCATTGTGTCCGGCGATATCAATCCAGCCCATTTGGATGAAGACTTTGCCAAAGGCGACATGTTCCACAAAATTATTGCCCATGGCATGTGGGGAGGGTCCCTCATATCAACAGTTTTGGGAACCCTTCTTCCCGGCCCCGGGACCATTTATCTCAGCCAATCTTTCAAGTTTTTAAGGCCTGTTGGCATTGGCGATACCATCACTGCTCTCGTGACAGTCACGCGAAAAAATGCAAAGCGACCGCTTATTACTTTGGACTGTGTTTGCACAAATCAGAAGGGTAAGAAGGTTATTACAGGTATTGCCAAAGTATTAGCACCCACCGAAAAAGTTCACCGCCCGAAGGTAAAATTACCGAAGATTGCATTTCAGGATTAGGGGGTGGAATTTACCCCCCATATCCAGCCTTGCCATAAAAATCAAGCTCACAGATCTTCACAAAGCTCAAAGTCGCATAGAGGCGCGTAGAGGTGTCCATACACTGAGCTATCAGGTGCTTATACCCAAGCTCCTTTGCTATCTTGAGGCGTTCAACGACCATTGCGGAATTAATCCCCTTCTTGCGGTAATTTGGGGCAACCCAATCCCAATAATTCCCAGCAACATTACCTGGCGATTGATAGAGCATCGAACACCCGACAGGTTTTCCGTCGCAATAAGTGTTCAGAAGGATAAAAGGACTGTTTTGGAGGTTGGCGAAATTCGAGAAGAAGCTCCTTGCATACTCAAGCGGTTGGTCGCTTGCTTGTGCGGTTGCTTTAGCAAAATCCTGGTACTCAGCCTCAGTCGAAATTTGACGAATCTGAACATCTATGGACGGCTTTACTTGTGGAAAATCCCTTTCGAGATCAAAATACATGCCGTCCAGAGTACCAAAAGAATCCGCGCCAAGCGCTACAATAGTTTTACCAGAATGCTTACCCTCATTCCGGATACCATCGCAAAAATAAAAGGGGGTTTGAGATTGAATAAACGAAGTGATACAAGATGTTAGATCTGCGTCATTCCCTTGAGAAGTATGGCAGCCATAGCTGTACATGGGGTGCGGAAGCCCCGCCGTATACCAACAAAGGTCTTTGCCGCCATGAAGGTTTTGATCCGTAAGCTTGGCCAGGCTCTTCACCCAATCAGAAAAATTGTCGACGATATCTTGTGATTGAAATACTTTCATATCTTAGCTCCTTGAGACAACCCATTCCTATTTTTACATCAATTGCCCCTCTTCAGCAACTTTTGGATAGAAGGAATTGCTTTGCGAGCCGTTGCCCGACCAATTTCATAAATTTTCTCATTTTGAGAATCGTCAAAGGTCCCAACATCCTCAAAAGGAATCTTAATGGCATAATCCGCTTTGGAACTTGCTGTACGACAGTGATGAATATATTGGATCTCAATACTTCTTTTCAGCACACCTAAACCGTGATTTGGTAGAGATTTTGTCAAATTTCCACTTAAATCTACAGCAATGATGAATTTAGCCCCAAGTGCCCGAGCAACTTCAACCGGCACTGGGTCAGCAATAGCACCATCTAAATAATATCCATCCCTAATTTTAACTGGTAGAAAGACACCCGGGAAAGCAGCTGAAGCACGAACGGGTTTTACAAGCTCACCCTTGCCAAAAGGGACTAAATCACCAAACTCCAAGCTTGTGGTCATAGCAACAAAAGGTATCTTAAGCTCTTCAAATGTTTTGGAACGTAAGTGCTCCTTTAAAAATTGGTCAAGGGATGCAGCATTAGATAAACCAAAGGGAATATGCAATAGAGAAATGTCTAATAAATGTTCACGTTTCTTCTCAAATAATATGCTCTTAAGATGGTAAACATTAGGGTTGTCCGCAAAAAGGGCTCCCACAATTGCTCCTGCGCTACACCCTACAATCAAATCCGGATAGATGCCCGCTGCTAGCAGCTCTTCAATTACGCCTACATGGCCTAAACCCTTGGCACCACCACCCCCAAGAACAAGAGCGATATTGATGTTGTTGAAAGTAGGAAGGGGTGCTTGGTAACAAAAAGCTTGCTGAGAATAGTCCAAAGTGGCACACCCCGTTAACCATATCCCCATGATAATAACGGTGCAACTTCGAACCATTTTAGTTATAGATTTATTATATTTCTTCATTATAAATTTGCATTTTTTTGTTTCTTTGAGTCTTTCTGTGAGCTGGATAATAATGATAAATAACCGAATTAGCTATAAAAAAATTCACTCAAAATGCTGTTCCTGTTCGAAACGTGTGCTATGATGATTTTAAAAATAATAAGATACCTCGCCACACGTTTGGACCTCAGATTGTTGCCCTTCAAGTAAAGGGACTGTTCGAATCGATCACGTTTCAAGCACAAAAAAGCAGGAAAAACCCTACCCTTCCATTAAAGAAGTTATGGATACTTCAGATAAATTTGAGTTCAGTATGGTAGAAGGCACCTGTGTGGGGTCGTTTGCACCGGACTTTTGCGGAGGCATAAAAAATCCCGGTTTTCATCTTCATTTTATTGATGATTCTCTTTTCCACGGGGGTCATGTCTTAGATTTTAAGTGTCAACAAGGGAACTTATCCCGTTTTGAACCTAAAAGTTTTACAGTTGAGTTCTTTAACCTTAACCATACTCTAAAGGCTAAACAAATCGCCTAGAGACCGTTTGAAAGATCCTTTTGGCAATAGGGGATCGTCATCGCCTACCTGTCAAAATACCGGCGGAGGATCTCTTCATAAGCCTTTGATAATAGATGAATTTCTTCAATGGAGATCTGTTCGTCAATCTGATGGGCTGTTGCGCTCACAAGGCCGAATTCAATAACAGGACAAATATCTTTTAAAAAACGTGCATCGGACGTCCCGCCGCTCGTGCTGAGAACCGGGGTGAAACCAGTGATTTTGGACACGGCATCGCCTACGAGGATTGGTAGATCCTTATCCTCGCACAAAAACGCATCCCCCGTTCCGCCCATTTCAAGGGTATAGGTAAATCCCTCTTTGTTGAGACCAGCTTTTGTCGCTTCAGCGTGAAGATATTGGCTCAAAGCATTACGGTTTTGGACAGGGTTATAGCGAATGTTGAATTTTGCCGTCGCTTCTGTAGGAATCACACTTCGGGTAGGATTGCCCACATCAATGGAGGTGACCTCTAGATGCGAAGGATCGAAATGCGCCATTCCTGAATCCAGGGGGACAGAAAGAAGGTTTTGCAAATAGTGAAGAAGAGGAGGAATTGGATTGTTGGCCAGGTGAGGATACCCCACATGCCCAGCTTTCCCAGAAACCGTCACGGTGGCATTCAAACTGCCCCGACGACCAACTTTCACTGTATCGCCCACCTTCTCAACGTTGGAGGGCTCCCCCACCAAACAGGCATCGATTTTCTCCCCACGGGCTTTAAATCGCTCTACGACAGTGCATAAACCATCCGTAGCGGGCCCCTCTTCGTCTGTCGTGAGGAGAAGACTCAATGACCCTGTAAAGGTGGAATTATTCTGAAGGAACGCATCTACAGCGGCCAAATAAGCGCCAATGGCCCCTTTCATATCCACAACACCCCGGCCGATAAGCTTATTGTCTCTTATTTCGCCCGCAAAAGGATCTACGCTCCAGCGCGCAAGGTCCCCAGGGGGGACGACATCTGTATGGCCGACAAAGCAGAGATGGGGGGAGGAGGTGCCCAGGCGAGCGTAGAAATTGGCCACATCCCCGGAATCAAGACGCTCAATGACAAAGCCTCTTGCGGTCAGGAAATCACCCACAACGGCCAAGGATCCCGCATCAAGGGGCGTCACACTTCGGCATTGGAGGAGGTTTCTCGTAATGACAACGGGATCTACCATCAATGAACCGCGTCTGATTCCATAACTGGAGCGCTTCCATCCGTAGTCTCTTTGGGCACAGGCTTGAACTCATCATCTGGCCAATCGATTGGCGTTAACGGTTGCGTCAACGCAATCTTCAAAACCTGATCCACGGAAGAAACAGGAATAATCTTGATGCCCCGCTTCACATTATCCGGAATATCCGCCAAGTCCTTTTCATTGTCCTGGGGAATCAGAACCGTCTTAACGCCACCACGATGGGCTGCCAGAAGTTTTTCCTTCAAGCCACCAATTTGCAAGACACGGCCACGCAAGGTGATCTCACCAGTCATGGCAATGTCCTTGTGAACAGGGATGCCGGTGAGGGCAGAAACGATCGACGTACACATAGTCACACCCGCAGAAGGCCCGTCTTTCGGCGTTGCGCCTTCAGGCACATGAATATGAATATCGCGCTTTTCAAACATAGATGGCTTTATGCCAAAGCGTGGAGCCTGAGAGCGGATATAACTCACCGCTGCCTGGATAGACTCTTGCATAACGTCCCCCAGCTTACCGGTGATCATGGTTTTGCCTTTACCAGGCAAAATCACCGCCTCAATAGACAATAAGTCCCCACCCACTTCTGTCCAAGCAAGGCCCGTAGTCACACCTACAACGTCTGCAACTTCGGCAAGCCCATAATGGTATCGCGGAATGCCTGCATATTTCCCAAGATTACGCGATGTAATCTTGATGCTCGTTGTTTTGGGCTTAATCAAAATTTCTTTGATGGCTTTGCGGGACAAATTCGCAATTTCTCGCTCAAGGTTTCTCACCCCAGCTTCACGAGTATAGAGACGGATCAAAAGCCGCAAAGCTTCATCTGCTATGGAAAGCTCACCCTTTTTCAACCCATGCATCTCAATCGTTTTGGGAATCAAATAATGGACTGCAATTTCAACTTTTTCATCTTCAGTATACCCTGGCAATCGAATGATCTCCATCCGATCCAGCAAGGGTTGTGGCATACGAAGCGTATTAGCCGTGGTCACAAACATCACGTCCGACAAGTCATAATCAACTTCTAAATAGTGATCATTGAAGGTGGCGTTTTGTTCTGGGTCCAATACTTCAAGCAAAGCAGAAGCAGGATCTCCGCGCCAGTCCGTTCCCATTTTGTCAATTTCATCGAGCAAAAATAGGGGATTCGATGTCTTGGCTTTTTTCATGCCTTGAATGACTTTGCCGGGCATTGCTCCAATATAGGTCCGGCGATGTCCCCGAATTTCAGCTTCGTCTCGCACACCACCTAAAGACATTCGCACAAATGTACGGCCTGTGGCAGACGCAATCGACTTTCCAAGAGACGTTTTTCCAACCCCAGGAGGACCAACCAAACATAAAATCTGGCCCTTCACCTTGCCCACGCGACTTTGGACCGCCAAATATTCCAGAATCCGTTCTTTGACTTTATCTAGGCCATAATGATCATGATCTAAAATCTTTTTCGCCGACATAATGTCCCGCTTAACTCGACTACGATGTTGCCAAGGAATAGAAAGAATCCAATCTAAATAATTCCGAATGACGGTCGCTTCCGCTGACATTTGATTCATGCTGCGTAATTTGCGCAGTTCGTTCAAAGATTTTTCACGGGCCTCTTTGCTCAGCTTTGTCTTCTTGATTTTGGCCTCAAACTCAGAAATCTCATCCTTGCCTTCTTCGCCTTCCCCAAGTTCCTTCTGAATAGCCTTGAGTTGCTCATTCAAATAATAATCTCTTTGCGTTTTTTCCATTTGACGCTTAACACGAGTGCGGATACGACGTTCAACTTGAAGAACACCAATCTCCCCTTCAATATGACTAAGGATTTTTTCTAAACGCTGTTTAACGTCAGCTGTCTCTAATAGAATTTGTTTTTCCGGAATCTTTAAGCCGAGATAAGAAGCAATAGTATCTGCCAGCTTTGCAGGGTCATCTATTTGATTAATGGTCACCAAAACATCTGGGGGAATCTTTCGGTTCAGTTTAATGTATTGCTCAAACTGGCCAACAATCGTGCGAACCAAAGCTTCAACTTCAGCCTCATCCACAAGCGCCATCGGGATAACTTCAACCATGGCATGGAAGTGCTGAGCATCATCTTGAATTTGGATAAGTCGAACGCGTTGACCCCCTTCGACAAGGACTTTAACCGTTCCATCAGGGAGTTTTAACAATTGCAGAACAGTTCCAAGAGTTCCAACTGTGTATAAATCTGCGGAATTCGGATCATCATGATTCGCATTTTTTTGTGTTACAAGGACAATCTGTTTGTCATCCCCCAACATGACTTGCTCTAAAGCGCGGACGGATTTTTCTCTTCCCACAAATAGAGGCACAATCATATGAGGGAAAACAACAATGTCCCGAAGGGGAAGAACCGGGTACTGAGTCCCTTTTGTCAAACCAAACATCATACCAATCACCCAAACCTTGAAATTAATACAGAATCTACAAACGTGGTCATGAAAACCGCTTATATCCTTAAGGAATTATAGCTTGTCACCAATTTATCAAGGGCGTTTGATCCTTAATTATTAAGAACCTTTACTTCCTTTTGTCGCATCGCTGAGACGTTTGCCATAACTCTTGAGGGGCTGAGCTGTTCCTTCAACAACATCTTTGTTAATAACAACTTCTTCAACATCTTCATAAGAAGGCATTTCAAACATTGTGTCCAATAAAATACTTTCCATAATGGAACGCAAACCACGTGCCCCTGTCTTGCGCGCAATCGCTCTTAAAGCGATCGCATGCAACGCATCATCGGTTAGGTTCAATTCGACATTTTCCATTTCAAATAGGCGCTTGTACTGCTTAACAAGGGCATTCTTTGGCTTGACCAAGATCTCAACTAGGGACTGTTCATCTAAATCTGTCAGAGTTGCTAAGACTGGCAACCTGCCAATAAACTCTGGAATGAGACCAAATTTAAGAAGGTCCTCAGGTTCTACGCCTCGAAGTAAGTCCCCGGTCGTTCGTTCTTGAGGAGAGCGAACATCAGCACCAAAGCCGATAGCAGCTCCTTTGCCTCGAGCTGCAATAATTTTCTCTAATCCTGAAAACGCACCGCCACAAATAAACAAGATATTTGTCGTATCAACTTGTAAGAACTCTTGTTGAGGGTGCTTTCGACCACCTTGAGGAGGAACGGACGCAACAGTACCCTCCATAATCTTCAATAAGGCTTGTTGAACACCTTCGCCTGAAACGTCACGTGTAATCGAAGGATTATCTGACTTCCTTGAAATCTTATCAACTTCGTCAATATAAACGATTCCTCGTTGAGCCCGTTCGACATTATAATCAGCCGCTTGCAATAGCTTTAAAATTATATTTTCAACGTCTTCACCAACATACCCAGCTTCAGTAAGTGTTGTCGCATCCGCCATGGTGAAAGGAACGTCAATAATACGTGCTAATGTTTGTGCCAATAGTGTTTTTCCGCTTCCCGTTGGACCAACCAACAGAATATTGGATTTCGCAATTTCAATATCCCCGGTCTTGGGTCCATGGGATAAACGCTTATAGTGGTTGTGGACGGCTACAGAAAGAACACGTTTAGCAAAGAATTGACCAATAACATAGTCGTCTAAGACAGCACATATTTCAGCAGGGGAAGGGACACCATCTCCAGACTTAACCATGGATGAACGGTTTTCTTCACGAATGATATCTGTGCACAATTCAACGCATTCATCGCAAATAAACACCGTCGGTCCCGCAATAAGCTTGCGTACCTCGTGCTGGCTTTTGCCACAGAAGGAGCAATATAAGGTATTTTTAATGTCACTTCCGGCTGATTTGCTCATACTTTTTTCCCCTCCAATTACTTTTAAAGGGCCTTCTTATCTTATTTCTTAAAGCAAAAAAATAACACAGTGGCCACTCACAAATTTAGTATGACTTGTCAATGATCAACAAAGAGTTAAATTTTCCAGCATTTTAAGCCTTTGCGCTTTTAACTAGCAGCTCAACTGTTTTTGGTCGATTGGTAACAACATCATCAATCAATCCAAAATCCTTCGCTTCTTCCGCTGACATAAAACGATCCCGCTCTAAAGTTTCTTCAATGACTTTTATATCTTGTCCGGTCGTCGTCGCATAAATTTCATTAATTCGTTTACGAATATTTATAATTTCACGGGCCTGAATTTCAATATCTGTTGCTTGGCCTTGCGCACCGCCATGGGGTTGGTGAACCATTACCCGTGAATTCGGCAAAGCCATACGCTTCCCCTTAGCACCTGCCGTTAATAGCAAAGATCCCATGGAACAAGCCTGTCCCATACACAAAGTTGCCACATCACAGCGAATATAATTCATTGTATCCAAGATCGACAATCCTGAAGTCACAACGCCACCGGGAGAGTTTATATAAAGCGTGATATCCTTATCAGGATTTTCAGACTCTAGAAACAAAAGTTGGGCACAAATTAAGCTTGAGAGGTCATCATTCATAGCACCGGACAAAAATATAATCCGCTCCTTGAGAAGGCGAGAATAAATGTCATACGATCTTTCTCCACGGCTCGTTTGCTCAACGACCATTGGAACTAAAGTGCTAAACACTGATGAAGAGGTGCTCATGCCTATTTTCCTTTCACTTTCTCTGCCTTTGCCTTTTCAACCTTTGGTTTTTTCTCCTTCGTGGTTGACACCTTGGGAGCATCATCCACTTCATCATCATACGGCGTTGGGATCACACCGCGAACAATTTTCTTCAATGTTGGGAAATCTACGACCCGTTCTGTTACATTTGAGTTACTCAAAATAAAATCTACAACCTTATCTTCCAGAAGAGGCGCAACAAGATTCCGCAAGGCTTGTTGGTTATTAACATAATATTTAATAACATCATTCATTTGGGAAGGATAGCGCATGGCTTCCTGGAAAACAGCCGTTCTCACTTCCTCATCACTGAGTTTTAGCTTATTCGTATCCGCTAAATGAGAGATTAAAAGCCCCAAACGCACGCGACGCTTTGCAATGACTTCATAGTCTGACTTTAATTCCTTTTCCGTCTTTTTCTCGTCCTCTTCATCTAATTCGCCGTTAGCGCGTGCTTCAGCCAATTCGCGTTGAAGCTGGCTCCAAATTGCTTTAAACTCATTTTCCACCATTGTTGGCGGTAAATCAAAGCTATACTGCTTATCAAGAGCATCGAGCAAATTTCGCTTCGTATATAAATGCGCAACCTTTTTACCCTCATGCTCAACGGAGCTTCGAACATTTTTCCGCAAATCTTCGAGCGTTTCTGCCTCAAATTCTTTTGCAAAATCGTTATCAAGCTTAAAAGTAAGAGGCTCTTCAACTTTCTGAACCTCAACCTTAATAATTGCATTTTTACCAGCAAGATCCGTATTCTTTTCTTCTTTCGGAAACTTAATTTTCTCTTCGAGTTGGTCCCCGACTTTCTTGTCGTACAATGCCTTCACTACGGAAACAAATGCACCACCTTCTTTTTCTGGACCAAGTAATATTTGATAGGTTTCTGGCAATTCAATGCGTTCACCATCTTCCAGCGTTCCTGACCATTTCACGGAGACCAAGTCCCCCTTTCGCGCCGCCCTCCCAACTTTAGGAACTTGATAGCGAACATGCTCATCACACATCTTTTTTAGCCGTTCCTCAACGTCATTATCGCTTATCGTCACCTTCAAAATGTCTAATGAAATATCCTTAAAGCTTTTAACCTCAATGTCTGGCAACACCTCAAAAGTGAGAATACACTCAAAATCTTTTCCTTTTTCAAAGGAATTCATCTTTACAGCGGGGTCTACAGCATTACGAAACTTATGGTCTTTGTAAATTTCAGCCAGTGCCTCACGCAAGATTTCCTCACCCGCATCCTCAAAAGCCTCGGCACCATAGCGCTGCGTAAGAATTGCCATAGGTGTTTTGCCAGGACGAAATCCAGGAATTTTAGCTCTGGCGCCAATTTTTTGCAGATTCAAATCATATTTTTTCTGTAGCTCTGCAGCCGAAGCTGAAACCTTAAATTCGAATTTCAACTTTTCTGAAAGTAATTTTGCAACTTGCATTTAATGCTCCGTCTCAATCGGTAACCGATTTCTATAATTTTTATATGGTGCGGGCGGAGGGACTTGAACCCCCACGACTTGCGTCACCAGAACCTAAATCTGGCGTGTCTGCCAATTTC
>JAIESE010000048.1 GCA_019746225.1 Alphaproteobacteria bacterium
CTGGGGCTGTGGCGCAGCTGGGAGCGCGTCTGCATGGCATGCAGAAGGTCAGGGGTTCAAATCCCCTCAGCTCCACTTTAAAAGGCTTGCTGTTTTAACAGCGGGCCTTTTTCTTTTTTGACACTTGATTCTTTAAGAGCCGGATGCATCAGCGACGGTTAGGTTTTTAAAAGCGATATCCATTTTTCTTATTGAGCAATGGCTCTGATTACAAATTTACTCGGCCATCATTTACTTTGTCTTCGCCAAACGAAAACCGAGGCAGTCGATATTCCAAGTGGAAGGCAAGCTATCAAACCAATTGGCATAACGAAAATGCAATCCCACGCCCGTGAAAGCCCCGCCATTAGGGAATCAATTGTGAGGGCCTACGCTTCACTTACTGTCAATAAAACAAGATTCTGTTTGTATCAAGATTCAGATATGCAATAGTTTAATTGCCCATCATGTTTGTCTTGGGCTGGTAATCATGAAGCTTAACCTCAAGGGTAATACCTTGGGGTTTATTTGTTTATGTGTGATAGTTGGAGCAAAAAATAATGAAAGAATTTGGAAAACTATTTGGGGAAAAATCTAAAGGAATATTTGGGGAACAATCTGGAGGACCAATGTTTGGAGAACGATCTGGAAGACATTGGTTTGAAGCATTGGAAAAAGGATTGGGGGAACGAACAGCAGGGATTCTAATCTACTTTCTTCTCTTCCATTGGGCCAGTGGAGCATGTTTGGTACCATTTTTCCCTATATTTGCAACTATATTTAGGGATCCTAGGGACCCGTGGTGGGTTTCACTTCTTTCTATACCTGTTTGTTGGGTGCCATGGGTTGGCGTTGGAATATCTATTGGCACTTTTAAGGGTATGAAAAGAAGTAAGTGGGAGAAAAGAATTTTAGCCGCAATGACTGGTTCTAAGTCTGTTTTTGACAAGGCTGAGAGTGAGGCTAGGGTCATTTATGATAAAGCTATAGCTAAGGCTAATGTTTTTTTTGCCAAGGCTATTGATGATACTGTAGCTGTTTATGACAAGGCTGAGAGTGGGGCTGATGCCGGGGTTGTTTATGACAAAGCTGAGAGTGAGGCTAGGGCTGTTTATGACAAGGCTGAGAGTGGGGCTAGGGCTGTTTATGATAAAGCTATAGCTGAGGCTGAGCTAAGGGCTAAGGCTGTTTTTGACAAGGCTTTTCCCGAGGATGAAAAGAAAAAAGGCACGTAAGAATGCGCTTAAAGTCTCAAACCCTTTACATTATTCCAAGGCTTACCTCATCCGGGTTTCATGGTTGTTGAGCTACCACCAACTCTGATGACTCAAAATGAATTTTGAAATAATTAGTTCGCATAAGCTTGGCGACCCAATGTGATGCCGATATTCTTCTTGGCAGTCCAGACCCCGCCCTCCCTTGGGGTAGCAGGTCAACCAATCCGCCGACCTGCCCGCATTAGGCAAACCATCGACCAGCATTTACTTTGTCTTCGCCAAGCGAAAACCAAAATCAAAGTTCCTGCTAGTAGGTGGGAAGTCCGCTCGTGAAGAAGAACGTACACTAGACTCCCAATAAAACGATCCCCCACGCAACACACGCCCACCGCT
>JAIESE010000049.1 GCA_019746225.1 Alphaproteobacteria bacterium
GTGTTCGGAAAGGCACATAGGTTACACTTCGCACAATCACATAGGTAACACTATTATGGTACAAATGGGCCTGCTAATTTGTTAATATTTTTTCAAAAAACACGTTTTTTTCAATGGATTTTAACTTTTAAGAAACTGTCCCACTAGAAGCTGATGCCCCTAGTGGAAATAGTAGCCATCCGTCACCCGTCACCTCTCGGTCGGCTTGGAAGAGCTTTTTCTTGGTACCATCAATGTTACTATATCAAATATTGCCCTTCAAGCTGAAATTTTGGATGAAAGCGCTTTAGACCTAATAAAAATAGACCATCTAGAGCTTTGAGCTTTGAGGGAGGTTTGGAAGAGCTTTTTCTTGGTCGGGGGTTTGGGGGCTGGCCCCCAATCTTATAAACCAGACACTATAAGCCTTTATTCCTCATTCACCTTAATTTTAAGCCAGCATATTTGCCTGATACGAATTCAAACGAGACAGTATTCCTGGCATTAAAAATTCAAATGCTTCTCTTTCTTTTCGTATTTTTAGGTAAAACAATTTTTTTTGTATGGTCTATTTTCCCCAAAAATATTGAGCTATAGTAAACTTCGTAAATTCCATCATCGACTTGTTTTAAGCCAACATGTTCGCCCACTAAAGCTGACCCAATGAAAATATCCGAGGCATACGGTTTAAGGCTAATTTGTCCTGCAGGCCTAACCTTACGCACTATAAATTCTTTCGAATATTCAGGTGGTTGCAATTTTCCATTCCAAACTCTTGAAGATGGTTGGTAGATATTTCCTGGTGTATTTTGACCAAGTGCTTCATGTGGACGTATATTATTGAAATAATTCCGAAATTCATCAAATTTTTTGGCTTGTTTTTCAAGGACATGTTCTGGTGGGTTGGCTGTTTCATTTTTTAATGTTTGGTGCATTCTTTCATGTCGCCCATTTTGTTGAGGTTTTCCTGGATCTATCCATTCAGGGGTGATACCTACTTTGATTAAATTGATCGCTAACTTTGATAATCTTCCAGCCCCGATGGTTGCAAAAGGCGATCCATTATCGGTTCTAAAAAATAAAGGTAATCCATATTCATGAAATGCGGTTTCAAGGACAGCCCAAACATGCTCAAAATCATTTCTCTCAAGCATAAGACAACGTAATAAATAACGGCTGGATGCATCTGTGAGGGTAAATGGCTCACATTTATTTCCATCTAGAGTTAAAAACCGTCCTTTAAAATCAGCACACCAAACATCATTTGAGAATTGGCAATGAGATAGAGGAGATGTTCTTGCTGGAAGTCTTCTTCTATGTTTTTGTTTAGTTGTAAGCCCATTTCTGTCGAATAAATTCCTTACAGCAGTAATTGAAGGCCATGAAACATCGGGTTGTGCACGTTTAAGATGACCCAAAACTTTCTTTGGACCCCAAGGGTGCATATATTTCACCTTAAAGATCTCTGAAATTATGTTATCAGATAGTTTTAAAGTTTGATGATGTGGCGCACGACTTCTATCTTTTAGACCATCTAAACCCTTATCTTTATATCGATTTAGCCATTTATATCCACTTTTGCGACTGATCTCGTACATTCGACATAACTCAGCCATTGTAAAATTGCCTTCAAGGCAAGCAGCAATAAATTTTTTTCTTTGATCTTCCACTTTATTTTCCTTCCAAGCCATATACCCCTCATTGTTAAAGGAATATATAGTTGTATCATAAAGTGTTACCTATGTGGTTGCGCAAAAGTGTAACCTATGTGCCTTACTCGGACCATTGAGAGGATTACCGCTACCGCGGTCAGTGACATTATTCAATGCATATGAATCTGAAGAGAATACACTTCAATGCGAACAATAGATTCTCTTCATTATTTTCCTGTTCATCCAATCCACTCATTTTTTCAAAAAAACAGGACAAAATATTTCTGGAAATTTAGAGGGTAAAATAGTAGATTTTTAAGGAATTTGTTTCACCCCAAGCCTGACCCTTTACTCAGCAAGCGCAGATGAGCTTATAAACCCCTATACCAGCAAAATAGCCCAGAGCAGCAGAAATTCCCACCCTGCGGAAATACCAGAAAAACTCCACCTTCTCAAGTCCCATAAAAGCCACGCCAGCTGCCGATCCAATCAATAAAATACTTCCCCCCGTACCAGCGCAATAGGCAATCATATTCCAAAATACAGAATCCGTCGGATATTGTGCCAGGTCATACATTCCCATCACTGCTGCCACTAAAGGAACGTTGTCCACCACAGCAGAGGCCAGTCCAATTGCAATCGCTATCAGATCTCGATTCCCAATCACACGATCCATCCACTTTGCAGCATCATCCAACAATCCCGCCGTATGCAGCGCGTCGATGGACAGAAGAATTCCCAAGAAAAATAGGACGCTTGACACATCGATGTTTGTCATGATTTGAGGGACTCTCAAATAACTGCGATTTTCATAATGCCTATGGACAACGTCTGTGAATAGCCACATGAAGCCCAATCCAAAAATGATTCCCATAAAAGGTGGGAGCCCTGTCAGCATCTTGAAAATGGGAACGAATACCAAGCAGCCAATGCCTAACCAGAAAATGGTCATTCCCATAGGCTCTACGGGTTCGATATCAGGTTTTTGTGGAGGCGCAAGATCTCCTTTCAATGCCAAACCCATAAAAAATAACGACACAATGAGGCACACTAGGCTGGGGATAAAAAGGGAAGTA
>JAIESE010000050.1 GCA_019746225.1 Alphaproteobacteria bacterium
GGCGCTGCTTCAGCTTCCTTGTTACGTACTTTGTTGACTATGCGTACCATTTGAAAAATAATGAAGGCGAGAATGATGAAGTTGAGTGAGATGGTGAGAAAATTACCGTAGGCGAGTACCGCACCGGTTTTTTTAGCTTCGACTAAGGTCGTCGCGGTTTGTCCATTGAGCGCAATAAAATAGTTGGCAAAATCAAGGCCGCCAAAAATTTTCCCCACAATAGGCATCACGATATCGGCAACTAGTGAATCTACGATCTTGCCGAAGGCAGCACCGATGATGACACCCACCGCTAAGTCCATCACATTGCCTTTGACAGTGAATTCTTTAAATTCTTGCATCATGCCCATAAATCATCTCCAATAATTTTAATTAAAATAGTTTAAATAGTTTATTCAGCCCAAATTTTCCATTAGGCGCAGCTTTGATGCTATTTGCGCCTCATTCTCACAAAACTTGCCTCAAAAAGTGCATCCGTCATCATCTCAAATTCCAATGGAAATTCTAGGTTCAATCCGGAATCTTGCTTGATAGCGCACAAATAATAATGTGCGAGCATTATTTTGTGTTCTTGTTTTCGTGAACTTATGTAAAACTTTCATGCCAAATACTGTCTCCAGCTACACTTTTTGCAAATCTACTATTCTTTTGTAGTGCAAATCATATCTGAAAATATCGGAAAGTCAGCCGAAAACGTACTTCTACTGTGGCAATCAGGCATAAATTGACCTTTACAGCATCTTTTTCTTTATATCACCTCTCTGCTCCTTTATAATTTAAGGTTGCAAGAAGTGTGATATAGCTTCATCAAGTTTCGAAATTAGATAGATTGGGGTTTGTATGAGTATCGAAAAGCAAGTCGATCCGGGTCGTCGTGGCCTTTTGGTGGCGACCTGTGCCGCCGGTGGCGTGGCAGGTTTGACGACCGCAGGAGCACTGGTAAGTACTTTTGCGCCGTCAGAAAAGGCGAAAGCAGCCGGTAGTCCGGTGGAAGTGGATATTTCTAGTTTGCAACCTGGAAATTTATTGACAACAGAATGGCGTGGTAAGCCAGTGTGGATTTTAAAGCGTACGCCAGAAATGATGGCAAGCTTAAAAGGTTCCGAAAAGAAGCTGGCCGATCCTGATTCGAAGAACCATTACAATATGGCGATGCCGAGTTATTGCGAAAAGGCATCTCGTTCCCGTAAAGAGCACAGTGAGATTCTCGTTGCCTTGGGCGTATGTTCACATTTAGGTTGCTCACCTAACTCCAGATTTGAACACGGTGCTCAACCTTCTCTCCCTGAAGATTGGACTGGTGGATTCCTCTGCCCATGCCATGGTTCTACATTCGATCTAGCTGGCCGGGTATTTATGAATAAACCAGCACCACAAAATCTGGATGTGCCTCCGCACATGTACCTGTCAGATACAAAAATCATCATCGGCAAGGATGAGAAAGGCGAGGCTACTTAATCATGGCATTTGTTGAGAAAAAACTTCCGGATGACGCATCTGTCGTCGATAAATCCTTAAATTGGATAGATTCCCGTTTTCCGCTGACTAAATTGTGGAATGATCAATGGGGTCAGTACTACGCTCCTAAGAACTTTAATTTTTGGTATATCTTTGGCTCCTTAGCCATGTTGGTGTTGGTCATCCAGATTGTGACTGGAATCTTCCTAGTGATGCACTATAAGCCAGATGCTAATTTAGCTTTCGCTTCGGTGGAGTACATCATGCGCGAAGTGCCTTCAGGTTGGTTGGTGCGGTATATGCATTCAACTGGGGCGTCATGCTTTTTTATTATTGTTTATTTGCATATGACTCGTGCGCTTCTCTACGGTTCATATCGTAAGCCTCGTGAATTGATTTGGTTGTTTGGCTTTGGAATTTTCCTGTGCTTAATGGCTGAGGGCTTCTTTGGTTACCTCCTACCTTGGGGACAGATGTCCTATTGGGGTGCGCAGGTTATCGTTAATTTGTTTGGCTCGATTCCCTTTATTGGCTCAGATTTATCTTTATGGATACGTGGCGACTATGTCGTGTCTGACGCAACCTTGAACCGTTTCTTTTCCTTCCATGTCATTGCGATCCCTCT
>JAIESE010000051.1 GCA_019746225.1 Alphaproteobacteria bacterium
AAATTCTTGAAGCTAATGGAGAAGAGAGTTATATTCGTACTGTACTCACCTATGTGGTGGCGCTTGGCGAGACACCTCATCAGGAAGATTTGTTTGAAACAATTAAAGAGCTAAAAACAGTTGATGAGGAGAAGCTAATGACACTGGCAGATTATCTCAAACCCGATGTTTATAAAAGAGGTGTTCAACAAGGCCTCGAACAAGGCCTCGAACAAGGCCTTGAGAAGGGACTTGCTGAGGGTGTAGAGAAAGGTAAAATAGAGATCGCCCGAAATATGCTCGCAAAAGGAGTGGACGTTGGCTTTATTGCTTCCGTAACAGAGATCTCGCAAGATGATCTCGCAAAATTATTGAATTAATTGTTAGAAATTGAAGTATCAACAATTCATCTTTAAGGGTTATCACTTTAGAAAAGTGTGTGTGTGATTCAAGATAAGGCTTTTATTTTATGCTTCCTCTCTCCTCAACTCTCCCTGAATATACCGTCTCTGAGCTTTCTTTTGCGCTGAAAAAAACTGTTGAAGCAGGATTTTCTCGTGTGCGCGTTCGAGGAGAGATTTCAGGGCTAAAACGTCATACCTCAGGACATGTATACTTTGTCTTAAAAGACAACGATGCTGTATTAGATGCCGTGTGCTGGCGCGGAAGCTTTGGAGGACTTTCTTTAAACCCTCAAGATGGTATGGAGGTTATTGCTATTGGTAGGCTTACAACCTATCCAGGACGTTCAAAGTATCAAATTATTGTTGAAGGGATGGAGCTTGCAGGAGAAGGGGCTCTTTTAAAGCTTTTAGAAGCGAGAAAGCGTAAGCTTGCCGCAGAAGGTCTTTTTGATGAAGCGTTGAAAAAACCGCTTCCTTTTCTTCCAGATAAAATTGGAATTATCACATCTCCTACAGGCGCTGTTATTCAAGATATTTTGCACCGCCTCACCGATCGTTTTCCTCTCCCTGTCTTGCTATGGCCCGTGGCTGTTCAAGGGGAAGGGGCATCAATGCAAATTGTAGCTGCAGTGAAAGGATTTAATGAGTTAGAAATCAAACCTGATGTTTTGATTATTGCGCGAGGAGGAGGAAGTTTAGAGGATCTCTGGGCTTTTAATGAGGAAAACGTCGTCAGGGCTGTTGCGGCAAGTCATATTCCTGTGATTTCAGCGGTTGGCCATGAAACTGATGTGACCCTTGTTGATTTTGCCGCTGATAAAAGAGCCCCCACACCAACAGCAGCTGCGGAATTTGCGGTTCCCGTCAAATCTCAATTGACGCAAACTTTTTTGCAATATGGTCTTCAGCTTGCAACCCGTTTGAGTCATATTCTTTCTCTTTATGAGAGTCAGCTTGAGGCCTTGCGGCGGGGGATGCCTCCTTTGGGCGTTTGGCTTGAAGAACGTACCCAAAAGCTAGACGAGTTATTCGAGCGATTGGTCAATGGGGAAGTAAGAGTTATACAACGTCAAACGACTGCTCTTGAACATTTATCTCATCGCCTTACTCCTCCTTTAATGCATATTTTACAGAAGGCTGAGCAACGTTTTATTGCTCTTGCTCAACTTTTAGAGAGCTATTCTTATACGCGGGTGCTTGAACGTGGTTTTGCCTTTGTTACAAAGGGTGAGCAGATACTTGTTTCTTCCAAGTCTATGGTCACATCCCATGAAACGGTTCAGGTTCATTTCCATGACGGAAAGGTAGATGTGGAAATCTTATAGTTATTAATAGTTTATTTGAAGATTTTTAACTTTTCCCATTTGCGATGAAATAATGATGTAAATTATCTTAATTTTTTGCTATCATATAGACGATAATATAAAAAAGGGAAATTTTATGAAGACTTCGACTCTTACGCGCGCAGATATCGTTGATACTCTCGTTAGAGAAGTCGATTTGCCCCGTCAACAGGCAAGTGATCTTTTAGAATTTGTTCTAGAAAGTATGATTCAGTCTTTGGCTCAAAAGAGAAATGTAAAGATTTCATCTTTTGGATCTTTTTATGCTCGTCAAAAGGCAAAACGTGTTGGGCGAAATCCAAAAACAGGGCATGAAGCCATTATTACTCCACGGCGCGTTGTTGCTTTTAAACCTTCTCAATATATGAAAGAAAAGGTGCAAAGGCGCAAAACTTCAGAATAAGAATTATTGCATAGTCTGGGAGGTAAAGCGGCGCTGAAAGGTGCCGCTTTTCTATTCTCTTAAAATGATCCATAAGAGAAAAAATTCATTGGACTTCAACCTTAAAATTCCAGTACTTTGTGCTTAATTAAAACAAGCGGTGCTGAAGTCATGTTGTTTCCTCTTTTGTTTCTCAAAGGTGCATTGATAGGCTTTTTAATTGCCGCGCCAGTTGGGCCTATTGGTATTTTATGTATTCGGCGCACCCTTTCAGGGCGCTATTTGCTGGGGCTGGCTACAGGGCTAGGGGCGGGTCTTGCAGATACATTTTACGGGGCCGTTGCGGGATTCAGCTTGGCCGCTATTTCAGATTTTATCGACACTTATAACGTATTTTTGCGACTTTTTGGGGGTATTCTTTTGGCATGGCTTGGTGTCTATATTTATAGAGCCCCGCCGCGGCATGATAATTTAGACAATGGGTCAAAGGAAACACTTTTCCACGGCTTTATAAGCGCTTTCTTCTTAACCATCTCCAACCCCATCACATTGCTTGTCTTTGCGGCTGCCTTTGCTGCTGTTGGCGTTTCAACTGAAAATGACTCCTTTATGCAAAGTTTAACTCTTGTGACAGGCGTTTTTTTGGGGGCGACTGCCTGGTGGTTTTCACTAAGCACAGGGGTTCAGCTAATGCATCATATGCTTTCTGATACGCAGTTATTGTGGATCAATCGTGTCTCAGGTGTTTTATTGGTAGGATTTTCAATTTTTATGCTTTTAAGCCTTATTTAAATTGAAATTGGGTTGTCAATGGGCTCATTTCTGGGTAACCATGAGGAATAAATTTGTATTAGGAAAGGGTATGTTTTGCCAAAATTACTTTCTCAAAAAGAAGTTTTAAAAGCTTATCGTGATATGCTTTTGATTCGGCGTTTTGAAGAGCGCGCCTCTCAGTTGTATGGCATGGGGTATATTGCAGGATTTTGCCATCTTTACATAGGTCAAGAAGCCGTTGTTGTAGGGATTCAATCGGTTTTAAAGCCTCAAGATACAGTGATTACAGCCTATCGTGACCATGGGCATATGCTGGCCTGTGATATGGATCCCAAGGGCGTGATGGCTGAATTGACTGGCCGTAGTGGAGGTTATTCCAGAGGTAAAGGTGGCTCTATGCATATGTTTAGTCGAGAGAAGAATTTCTTTGGAGGCCACGGCATTGTGGGCGCTCAAATTCCCATTGGAACAGGTCTTGCTTTTGCACACAAATATAAAGAAGACAAGGGCGTTTGTATTGCCTCTATGGGTGATGGGGCCTCCAACCAAGGTCAAGTTTATGAATCCTATAACATGGCTGCTCTTTGGAAACTTCCTGTTGTTTACGTGATTGAAAATAATCACTATGGCATGGGCACATCCGTTGAAAGATCTTCAGCAGGGCCTAATTATTATGGTCGGGGGCAGGGCTGGGGAATTCCCGGAGAAAAAGTTGATGGGATGATTTTAGAAGAGGTTAGAGAGGCAGCGCAGCGGGCAACCGATCATGCGCGCTCTGGAAAAGGCCCTTATATTCTTGAATTTGATACCTATCGTTATCGCGGCCATTCGATGTCTGATCCTGCAAAATATCGCTCAAAGGAAGAAGTGGAAGAGGTTAAGGTACATCGAGATCCCATCGATCATTTTAAAGCTTATATGATTAAAACATTGAAAATCACAGAAGATCAAATCAAAGCCATTGATGATGAGGTAAAAGCAACGGTTTTGGAAGCAGTTGAATTCTCTAAAGCTTCTCCCGAGCCGGATCCGTCAGAGCTTTATACCGATGTTCTTAAAGATGAAATTTCTATCCAATGACCTTAAGCCAAAGAAAAGAGATGCCGATGACTAATTCATCCCTTATTACCCTGTCCGTTAGAGAAGCTCTTCGTGATGGAATGGCCGAAGAAATGACCCGTGATGAAACCGTCTTTTTGATGGGTGAAGAAGTTGCTGAATACAACGGAGCTTACAAAGTCAGTCAAGGCCTTTTGGATCAATTTGGGGCCAAACGTGTTGTGGACACCCCGATTACCGAGCATGGTTTCGCAGGGCTTGGGGTAGGGGCTGCCTTTGGTGGTCTTCGCCCTATTGTGGAGTTTATGACCTTTAATTTTTCCATGCAAGCCATCGATCAAATCATTAACTCCGCGGCAAAAACCCTTTATATGTCTGGCGGTCAAATGGGTTGCCCCATTGTCTTCCGTGGCCCCAATGGTGCGGCCTCTCGTGTGGGGGCTCAGCACTCTCATTGCTATGCCAGTTGGTACGCCCATTGTCCGGGATTAAAAGTAATCAGCCCCTATAGCGCCGGCGATGCCAAGGCGCTCTTAAAGGCTGCAATTCGTGACCCTAACCCGGTTGTTTTTTTAGAAAATGAGCTTCTCTATGGGCAGAACTTTGATGATGTCTCCCAAGATCCTGACTATGTTTTGCCTATTGGTCAGGCTCTGATCAGGCGGGAAGGAAAAGACGTCACCCTGACAGCTTTTTCCATTATGGTGGGTAAAGCTCTGGAAGCAGCTGACCGTTTGGCAGAAGAGGGAATTGAGGCTGAAGTCATCGATTTGCGCACCATTCGTCCCCTTGATGTGGAGACGATTGTTAAATCGGTCATGAAAACAAATCGGATTGTTTCGATTGAGGAAAGCTGGCCCTTTGCCGGGATTGGTTCGGAAATTGCAGCATTGATGATGGAACATGCTTTTGATTACTTGGACGCGCCCGTATTGCGAGTCACAGGTGCAGATGTGCCCATGCCTTATGCAGCTAATTTAGAGCATTTAGCTCTTCCACAAGTTGAATCTATAGTAGAAGCAGCGAAAGCTGTGTGTTATCGTTCTTAAAAAAAGGATTTGGGATGCCTATTGAAATTTTAATGCCAGCTTTATCGCCAACCATGACCGAGGGAAACTTAGTGAAATGGCATAAAAAAGAAGGTGATGTGGTTAAAGCAGGTGATGTTTTAGCGGAAATTGAAACCGATAAAGCCACCATGGAAGTGGAAGCGGTGGATGAAGGAACGGTCGGAAAAATCATCGTTCCAGAAGGCACAGAAAACGTGAAGGTAAATGAAGTCATTGGCCTTATTCTTGAAGAAGGGGAAGATGCTTCCGCTCTTGCGAATGTAAAAACTGAAAAAGCCCCTGTACTTGTTGAAGTGGCAAAAGCTCCAGAAAAAAAACCAGATCTAAAAGTAGTTACTCCTGAGGTATCTACTGGCCCTCGGGTTTTTGCAACACCGCTTGCACGGCGTATTGCTGAAGAAAAAAGTTTAAACCTTGCTACCATTTCTGGATCAGGCCCACGGGGACGCATTGTGCGCACGGATGTTGAATTTGCAAATGTTCCTAGGGCAGCTGGAGTGCCAAGTGTTTCTCTATCAGGTTATGAACCTGAATACGAGGTCATTGTCCCTTCCAGCATGCGAAAAGTGATCGCAAAACGTCTTGTGGAAGCCAAATCAACAATTCCTCATTTTTATGTCAGTATTGATTGTCAAATTGATGCGCTTTTAAAAGCCCGGGAGCAAATCAATGCCCGCGCTGATGGAGCCTTTAAACTTTCCGTGAATGACTTTATTATTAAAGCCTGTGGACTTACCTTAAAGAAAATTCCCGAAGCCAATGCATCCTGGATTAATGACCAGATTTACCAATATACTTCTGCTGATGTGGCGGTGGCTGTCTCCATTGAAGGCGGTCTTATTACGCCCGTAGTGCGTCACGCGGAAGCCAAGGGCCTTGCTGAAATTTCTAAGGAAATGAAAGACCTTGCTGCTCGTGCCCGTGAAGGCAAGCTGAAGCCCGAAGAATTCCAAGGCGGAACCTTTAGTCTTTCCAACATGGGGATGTATGGGGTGAAAGATTTTTCAGCTATTATTAATCCGCCTCAAGCTTGCATTCTTGCCGTAGGCGCAGGTGAAAAGCGTCCTGTCGTTCAGAAAGATGGAACCCTTGCTGCGGCAACGGTGATGACCTGCACCCTTTCTGTTGACCACCGGGTTGTGGATGGAGCTCTTGGCGCTCATTTCCTCAAGGCCTTTAAGGATCTGATTGAAAATCCCGTGATGATGATATTATAGGAGGGTGTGGGGCTAAGTGGAGCTGTACCTTTGAAAAGCTCTACTCCTGGAGCGCTGCTGTGCTGCAACTGTGCACGCATTCCACGTATTTTTTAATTTTATCATCTAGACCATCTAGGGTGTCATCACACTTCTCCCCTTTCTTAAGGGGCCATTTTTCGTGTTATCTAGGACAGCCCCAAATGTTATTATAAACTCCCTGAAAAATTAGCTATCCTATTGATAATTCAAAAAATTCATGATCTACTCTTTTGTAATGGTTAGATAAGGATAGGCAAATGTTCTATGAAAGCTATTCACTCGTTCCAAAATTTATAAGGTTTCTTTGTCTTCTTTTGTTGTTAATGACAGCTCATTTGTATGCAGGGAGTTCCGATGAAGAGGAGGATACCTCTAGTGGTGGAAGTGTGCGACTTAAACCACAAGTAGATACCGCTCCTTTTCTTAAGAAAAAGCGACATTTTACTCCTATATGGTCTAAGAAAACAACTCATCGTTCTTCGCAAGAGTTTTTATCTTTAAAAGCAAATTTGGAGTTACGGGCTCAACAATTACCAGAGCTACGGAAATTTTTGGAATTCGGGACGTCTCGTGGTCTTCTCTTTCGTGACAAAGATATGGAGAAGAAAGCTTTTTTTGAAAATCTAAAAACTTTATATGATTTTTATCTAGAGAATTTTCACATTCTTATTGATTGTGAGATAATTGGCAATAAAAAAACTCAAACTTTCTCAACAGAAATACCTAAGTTAAAAGAGGCTTCTCAACAAGTTTTCCAATCCTTAAAAATTATTTTTTGTGATGCAAGGGAAGACCTTGAAATTATAAAGTCTTATCGTAAGAGATTTAGTGAAGAATTTAAAAAAGGGAAAGAAAAAGAGACAAGTATAAGGTCAAAAGAAAGAGAAGAATACCGTCAAGATCGTATCTATACTACAGTACAAGTTGTTCAAATGATTGATCAAATTTACACACAATATCATTTCTTTTTAAAAATGCTTCCTACTTTTAGATCGGTTTTTGAAGAACTGCTTTTTATGGGATCAAAAATTGATTTTTTAGATCTCAAGGGAAAATCAAAAAAAAGAGTTCAGCAATCAGAGAATTCAGAATTGTTTTCAATAGAAAGCGAGCTGCGAGAAATGATGGGTACTCTTCCAGGAAGGTATTTATCGGAAATTAACCCTTTAAATGCTATTTTATCTGCTCATGGGGAAAATCCTGTTCAAAGTGATCCAAATCTTTATGAAGCCAGGGTTTCTCATAACCAATTTGTTTATCTACTCGAAGGGATCATAGATGAGCATAAGGAAGAGGAATGGACTCGTAAGTTAGAAGAGACTCTTTCAAAGTTCGAGATTGATGAAAAGAGTTTATTGACTAAAATAGCTCAATCACTCCGCGATCCCTTAGCAGATGTGTGGAAAGAGACTTCTTCGTCCCCTTCCTCTTCTCCAGGAACTACGCACAAAATGGAAGAACCTAAACGAAAAAATTCAACTCAAACAACTTTTGAAAACTTTAAAAGAACATTAAGTCGAAGAAAGTTAAGTAAAGAAAGTGCAAAGTTTGAAGTTGAAAAATCTGAAGAAGAGTTAGAGTACGTCGAAAAAGAAACAATAAAAGAAAAAATGCAAGCCCTTGGCGCTAAGTTACATCGTAAAAATAAAAAAACTAAGGAATAATTGAACACCGGCTTTTTCAGAAATCGTTTGTTTTAATAGATGGTGGGTCTCCGAGTAAAAACGAGGGGGAGACTCAGCCACTTGAGATGACATTCAGTGTCTTTAAGAGGTGGTTTTGACAATTCTTGCCAATGGATACTCATTATAATCACACCATATCGCACCATCAAAATGTGAATTTAATGGTGTGATTAGGTGTGATTCACGCTGTGGAAGCAATTAGCTGGCGGCATTAACAAGGTAATTCGCCACGCTTTCTGTAGTTGTCTTAATGGCATCTTTGCCTTTTGACCAGTTGGCGGGACAGACTTCCCCATGCTTTTCTGTATGTTGCAAAGCCAGAAGCATACGTAAAGCTTCTTCCACGCTACGTCCTAAGGGGAGGTCATTGACCACCTGATGGCGGACAATCCCATCGCAATCGATAAGGAAAAGACCACGATAGGCAACGCCTTCAGGGCATAGAACGTCATACTCGCGGGCAATGTTACCGCCCAAATCTGAAAGAAGGCCATAGGTAACGCCTTGAATGCCGCCTTTTTCCTTGGGTGTGTTCAGCCAGGCCATATGGGAGAAATGGCTATCAACGCTGCAGCCCAAAACAACGCAGTTGTTATCATTGAATTCTTTAAGGCAAGCTTGAAAAGCATGAAGCTCGGTTGGGCAAACAAAGGTAAAATCGAGAGGATAGAAGAAAAGAACAACATATTTTCCTTTATAATCTTTAAGTTCTACCTCAGTGCATTGATCCTTAACCACACACTTTGCTTTGAAATTAGGGGCTTGTTTTCCAACGAGTACGCTCATAGTTCTTTCTCCTTTAATTAATCGTTCTTATAACTTAGTGCCTTCAAATGTATTTTACAAGAGTATGGTCTTACACCCGCTCGGAAAGCCAAATAGCAAAACGGGAGGCGGTTTTAATTCCTTTGGAAAGAAGAGCATAGGCCGGCGCCTCTTCGGCTCCTTTTTCAAGGGCGAGGTCTCGATGCTCTTGTTCTTCTCTCTGGAACTTTTTAATAACCTTACTTAGGGCTGGATTTTGTTTTTTCAAGCGGTGCAACTGCTTTTCATAGTGAGCATCAATAACTTCTTCAACAGCCGCAGTGCAGGCCATGGCTGCTTTTTCACCTAAAAGAGCAGTACCTGCGCCCAGTGCATAGCCAGCAATATGCCAAAGAGGCTGCAGAAGGGTAGGGCGCACACGATTCTTCACAACCCATTCTTCAAAGGTATGTAAATGAACCTCTTCTTGAGTTTTCATGTGTTCTAAAAGGGGTGCAGAGGGGCTATTTCTCAAAATAGCTAACTGTCCCTCATAGATGCGTTTTGCTCCATATTCCCCTGCTAAGTTAACGCGGAGCAGGGGGGCTATATCTACCTTTTCCAAAACCATATTCCACAGAAAAGTGCCAAGGCAAGAGAAATAAGAGCATTATACGCCGCAAGAGAAAGGCCAAAAACGCTCCAAGTCACTTGGTCACAGCGTACAAAAGGTGTTTTCAAGAGCTGCTCTTTCAAGGATTCAATGGATTCAAAAGCACTAAAATCATTGGCAGCACAAAAGGAGGGAAGTTCAACCCAATGCTGTTGAATAGCCACGTGATAGCTCGCAAGTCCTGCACCGAAAAGGAAAATAAATCCTATTAGCAAAACTGCATAAGGTTTAAAGCGATTAGGAATAAGAAAAAAAGAAAGGAGAGAAAAGCCACCAGCCGTGAGGAAAACATCGCGTTCATAAAGACACATTTGGCATGGGTGAATACCAAAGAAATTTTCCATGATGTAGGCGGCAATTAAGATGCTTGCACAGATAAGGGCTAATGCTCCTAGTGTATTTCTAGGTGTAAGACAATGAAAATACTTTAGGCACATAAGCCCCTCCCATTTGTTTTTTTATTTTCATCCTAAAGCATAAATAATTCCAAAGCCACCGACAAGGGCCGCAAGAGCCGTGAGAGTAACAAAAGTTAAATTTTTGTCGATATACTCTTTGATGGTGGGGCCAAAATACCAGAATAAGGCTGCTAGAGTGAAAAAGCGGAAGCCACGCGCAATAATAGATGCAATGGTAAAGGAGGTAAAATCAAGTCCCGTCACACCACAAGCAATTGTCACAACCTTATAGGGAATGGGGGTGAGGCCCTTTAACGCCACAATCCAGAAACCCCACTCATTAAAGCTGTGTTGAAAACGATCAAAGGCTCCCTGAAGACCATAAGCTTGTAAGATAAATTCACCTAAGGTCTCATAAAGGCCATAGCCAATGGCATAACCCAGCCAGCCGCCAATGACGGAAGAGACGGTGCAAATAATGGCCAGCTCCCAAATGCGGTCGCGACGCGCGAAAAGCATCGCAATATAAAGTGGGTCAGGTGGTATTGGAAAAAAAGAACTTTCAGCAAAAGCAACAGCGGCAAGAATCCAGATGGCATAAGGATGATTTGCAAAACTTAAGATCCAATTATAACTTCTTTGCAGCATGCTTACTCCTTCATTAACTGTAACCACAGGAGAGGTAGCACGTTCTGTGGATAAGTTCAATGAAAATAGGGTATATTAAAAATTATAACCAAGGTTAAGCATGATTTGTCCTAACTTTTCACCACTCCCCGCTTCTGCATTGATGTCTCCTGAGATATAGATGCCGTTTTTAAATTGAGTAGTGAGGGAGAGTCCTGAGCTAAGCAAATTACGGACCCGATTATCTCCATAAACTGTGGTTCCAAAGCTTTGGCCGTTGAGATTAAACTTTTCTCTCTTACCAATATTACCCAAAGGTCTTTTTTGTACCCAAGAGAGTTTTACAGAAGGGTATATGATAGTTTCATCGCAAGTAAAGAAGTAAGAAACGATAGGTCCTAGTTCGGTGCGGGCGAATTGAGAAGTATTGCTTGCGATCTTTGCATTCAAACTGTTAGCACCCTTTTCACTGAAGGCCGTTTCATGGAGACCAACGTATGCAAAGTTGAAGAAAGGTTGGATAAGCGTTTTTCCAACAGTCCAGAGGTAACCAGCTTCAAGATCCGTTGCGAAAGAAAGACCATTGTGGGTTGAACTGGCGGTGCGATTAATGTTTTGAAACTTAATATTTCGCCGTGCTTTATAGCGTCCTCCACCCAAGGCTATTTGACCATCAAGATAAAACCCTGTTTTGCTGAGCCAAAGGGCGTAAATGCCACCAAAATAGCTTTTTATGTTGCCGTTTCCTCGATGCTGCGTCCAATCAAAGTGTGTCTTTATAATGCTGCTAAAGATACCCACATACGTATTGGGAGCTACAAGCGTATCTCCACCCACAGTAACTCCAAAGATATTGCTTGTTGTTCCAGCAAGAGAAGAAGAGTTCTTCTTACGCCCTGCTTGACCATAAGGTTCAATCCAAACGTTGGATTTGCCAATTTGAATTGCTTTTTGAAGCTGTAAGCTGCTCTTATTAAAAGAGGGAGCTCCAAACTTATCTTTTGCATTTTTAGCCTGTTTAGACGCTATGGCATTGTAATTCATAGGCTGAAAACCGCCTCTAAGATTTCGGTTATGAAGATAATTTTGGAAGCTGTCTAACTTCTCTGAAACAATTTCATCCATAGTTAAGGACTTGAGATAATGGTTGTTAATCAGACGTTGTTGTTGACTGCTGACCGATTGTCTTAATAAATTTGTTTTGTCAAAAGCAAGAAATACTAACTCACGATAAGGATCAGGACTGATCTGGTTTAAGGCAGCAGTAAGGGCAGTTGTTCCTTCAGCAGCCGCATCACTCAAAGCATTGAGGACCGTCTTCAAATCAGGCGTGACTTTTCCTTTGGCTACAATTTCATCAATATATTGAGCTATAATCCCTGCATTTCCTGATGAAACGAGAGAAGAAAAACTTGCTCCTTTAACTATAAGTTCAACAGCATTGGGGAGATAGTTCAAGGTAAAGCTTAAACTAGTTATGGGAGGAACGCTAGCAAAGTGACCAATGACACCGTTCCCTGCGGTTAAAAAGATATAAGTCCTGTGAACAAAACTAGAAACGCTTCCTAAGGGAAGTACATTTAATATACCATCAAGAGTTGCTGTACCTTTTACTTGAAGCAAATCCGTCAGACCTGATGGTGTGATTTCGATGTTTAAAGCTCTTCCCGCTTCTTGAGTATAAGAACCATTTATAAATAAGGTTCCAATGGAATTTCCTGGGGAAACAATACCACCGTTAATTAAGCTCCCCGAAGTACCGTTGCCTCCATAAACTGTACCTGGGGTTACAATAACAGTAGACGCCAAGGTTCCATTGTTAATAAGAGTTCCCTCTGCAATTGTTGTTGTACCTGTGTAGGTATTGGCCCCTGAAAGGGTGAACGTTCCCGTTCCTGTCTTTGTCAATCCCCCTGTGCCAGACATAATACCTGAATAGGTCGTGCTTGTGTTATTTCCGCCCGTCGTTAAGCTAAAGGCATTTAAAGTCATGCGTCCATTTCCAGCGAGAGAACCAATGGTTCTATTGGCATTGAGGTTAAAGACGCCTGGACTTGTGATCGTAAGAACGGTAGCAGTGGGAATGGTTCCCTGAAGGATTCCATTATTAACTGTTGTGGGACCTGTATAGGTATTGGCCCCTGAAAGGGTGAACGTTCCCGTTCCTGTCTTAATCAAACCCCCTGTGCCAGACATGATGCCTGCATAGGTCGTACTTGCGTTGTTGCCTCCAGTAGTTAGGTGAAAGGTATTTAAAGTTACACGTCCATTTCCAGCGAGAGAGCCAATGGTTCTATCAGCATTGAGATTAAAGATGCCTGGATTTGCGATTGTAAGAGCGGAAGCACTGGGGATAGCTCCTTGAAGGCTTCCATTATTAACTGTTGTAGGTCCTGTGTAAGCATTGGTCCCTGAAAGGGTGAAAGTTCCCGTTCCTGTCTTCGTCAACCCCCCTGTGCCGGACATGATACCTGCATAGGTCGTATTTGTGTTATTTCCGCCCGTCGTTAAGTTAAAGGCATTTAAAGTTATGCGTCCATTTCCAGCGAGAGAACCGATAGTTCTATTGGCATTGAGGTTAAAGACGCCTGGACTTGTGATCGTAAGAGCGGAAGTACTGGGGATAGTTCCTTGAAGGATTCCATTATTAACTGTTGTGGGACCTGTATAGGTATTGGCACCCGAAAGGGTGAAAGTTCCTGTTCCTGTCTTTATTAATCCACCTGTGTCAGACATAATGCCTGAGTAAGTCGTACTTGTGTTGTTTCCACCCGTCGTTAGGATAAAGGCATTTAGAGTAACGCCTCCATTGCCGGTGAGCGAACCAATGGTTCTATTGGCATTGAGATTAAAGACACCTGGATTTGTGACCGTAAGGGCTGTAGAAGTGGGAACACTTCCTTGAAGGATTCCATTATTCACCGTTGTAGGTCCTGCATAAGTATTGGCGCCTGAAAGGGTTAAAGTTCCAGCTCCTGATTTTGTAAGAGTACCTATTCCACTGATGTTTCCTGCAAAAGTACCAGCTGTGGTTTGGTTAAAGACAAGAGCAGCATTATCAAGGATATTCCCTCTGAGACTTGCCGTATTCCCTGTAAGAATTCCCGCAGTGATTGTTGTTCCTCCTGTATAGGTATTTGCTCCTGAAAGAGTCAGATTTCCAGCACCTAGCTTTGTAAGAGTTCCCGTTCCACTGATGTTTCCAGCAAAAGTTCCAGCTGTGGTTTGGTTAAAGACAAGGGCAGCATTATCAAGAATATTCCCTGTAAGGCTTGTTGTATTGCCTGTAAGAGTTCCTCCAGTAATTGTGGTTCCTCCAGTATAGGTGTTGGCTCCTGAAAGAGTAAAGTTTCCCGTTCCTGTCTTTGTTAGCCCCCCTGTGCCGGACATGACACCTGAGTAGGTTGTACTTGCATTATTACCTCCTGTGGTTAGGATAAAGGCATTTAAAGTGACGCTTCCATTGCCGGTGAGTGAACCAATAGTTCTATTGGCATTGAGATTAAAGACACCTGGATTTGTGACTGTAAGAGCTGTAGCAGTGGGGACAACTCCTTGAAGGATTCCATTATTCACCGTTGTAGGTCCTGCATAGGTATTGGCGCCTGAAAGGGTTAAAGTTCCAACTCCTGACTTTGTAAGAGTACCTGTTCCACTGATGTTTCCTGCAAAAGTACCAGCTGCGGTTTGGTTGAAGATAAGAGAAGCATTATCAAGGATATTCCCTCTGAGACTTGTCGTATTCCCTGTAAGAGTTCCCGCAGTGATTGTGGTTCCTCCTGTATAGGTATTCATTCCTGAAAGAGTCAGATTTCCAGCACCTAGCTTTGTAAGAGTTCCCGTTCCACTGATGTTTCCAGCAAAAGTTCCAGCTGTGGTTTGATTGAAGACAAGGGCAGCATTATCAAGGATATTCCCTGTAAGGCTTGTTGTATTGCCTGTAAGAGTTCCCGCAGTAATTGTGGTTCCTCCTGTATAGGTATTGGTTCCTGAAAGGGTAAAGTTTCCCGTTCCTATCTTCGTCAACCCCCCTGTGCCGGACATGATACCTGAGTAAGTCGTACTTGTGTTGTTTCCGCCCGTCGTTAGGGTAAAGGCATTTAAAGTGACGCCTCCATTGCCGACGAGTGAACCAATGGTTTGGTTGGCTAGGAGGCTGAAGTGACCAGGATTTAAAACCGTAAGAGCGGAAGAAGTGGAGACAGTTCCTTGAAGGATCCCATTATTCACCGTTGTAGGTCCTGTATAGGTATTGGCCCCTGAAAGGGTGAAAATTCCCGTTCCTGTCTTTGTCAAACCCCCTGTGCCGGACATGATGCCTGAATAGGTTGTACTTGTGTTGTTTGCACCTGTTGTTAAGTTAAAGGCATTTAAAGTGACGCCTCCATTGCCGGCGAGTGAACCAATAGCTTGGTTGGCTGTGAGATTAAAGTGACCAGGGTTTAAAACCGTAAGAGCAGAAGCAGAGGAAACGGTCCCTTGAAGGATTCCATTGTTCACCATTGTAGGACCTGTATAGGTACTGGCACCTGAAAGAGTGAAAGTTCCCGTTCCTGCCTTTGTCAAACCCCCTGTACCGGACATAATGCCTGAATAGGTCGTGCTTGTGTTGTTCCCGCCCGTAGTTAGGGTAAAGGCCCCTAAACTTACATTTCCAGCTCCCGTTAGAGATCCTATAGTTTGATTGGTTCCATTGAGACTATAGGTCGCTCCTCCATTTACTGTAAGGGCCGTGGTTGTAGGGAGAAATCCTGCTAGTGTTCCTCCGTTAACCACTGTCGCTCCAGTGTAAGTCGGAGTTGTTGTTAACGTCAAAATACCGTTGCCTATTTTAGTGAGACTTCCCCCCACTCCACTTATAATTCCGCTGATGGTATTTGAGATATTGAGCCCGCCAAGAATTAAATTCTTTGCTCCCAAAATAATATTTCCTGCCCCTGAAAGAGATCCTACACTTAAGCTAGGGCCAGAAATTCCACTGATATTAACAGTGGCTCCACCATTATTAGAAATGGCTGCATTATTTGCCGCTGCAGCCCCCGTGAAATTTATCGCTCCATTGTTTGTAACAGGGTTGCTGGCCGCAAGGGTTGATCCTGCTATGTTAAAGACAGATCCTGCATTCACAGTGACAGGACCACTTAAAGATCCTATTAATGTTAGTGTTCCACTGCCAATAGTTGTCCTACCTGTATAGGTATTAGCACCTGAAAGGGTGAAAGTTCCTGCTCCTGTTTTCGTCAATCCCCCTACACCGGACATAATGCCTGAGTAGGTCGTGCTTGCATTATTCCCGCCGGTAGTTAGGGTAAAGGCCCCTAAACTTACGTTTCCAGCTCCTGTTAGAGATCCTATGGTTTGATTGGCTCCATTGAGATTATAGGTTGCTCCTCCATTCACCGTCAAAATGGTACTTGTGGGCAGAAAACCTGCTAACGTTCCCCCACTAACCACTGTTGCTCCAGTGTAAGTCGGAGTTGTCGTTAACGTCAAAATACCGTTGCCTATTTTAGTGAGACTTCCTCCCACTCCACTTATAATTCCGCTGATGGTATTTGAGATATTGAGTCCGCCAAGAATTAAATTCTTTGCTCCCAAAATAATATTTCCTGCCCCTGAAAGGGAGCCTATGCTTAAGCTAGGGCCGGAAACTCCACTAATATCAACGGTGGCTCCTCCATTGTTAGTAATGGTCGCATTATTCGCGGCTGCAGCGCCCGTAAAATTTGTGGTTCCATTGTTTGTAATAAAGTTGCTGGCCACAAGGGTTGATCCTGCTACATTAAAGACAGATCCTGCATTCACAGTGATAGGTCCACTTAAAGACCCTGTTAGGGTCAACGTTCCACTATTAATGGTTGTTCTACCTGTATAAGTATTGGCCCCTGCAAGCGTGAAAATTCCTGATCCTTGCTTTGTTATTCCACCTGTACCAAAGGCGACGCCTCCAAAATTTGTTGAAAGATTATTTCCGCCGGTTGTTAAGGTGAAAGCTCCTAGCTCAACGCTCCCAAGGCCTTGCAAAGCTCCGATTGTCTCATTAGTAAGGAGAGTGAGTTCAGAGCCTGGCGTTAGCGTAATTGTTTCATTATCTGGAATGCCTCCTCCTCCAACTTGAACATCACCCCCATTAATTGTGATACCTCCCGTAAAAGTATTCGCGCCTAGAAGGGTAAGAATCCCTGATCCATCCTTAATCAACCCCCCTGTGCCCGACATAACACCTGAATAGGTTGTCGATGCATTATTTCCTCCCGTCGTAAGACTAAAGGCATTCAAATGAATATCCCCCGAACCTATAAGAGCTGCCGTGGTTTGGTTAGCTGTAAGATCGTAACGCCCAGGACTGTTTACTGTAAGGACGGTTGTTGCTGGAAGAATTCCTTGAAGAATACCATCATTGATAGTTGTAGGTCCTGTGTAGGTTGGAACGGTTGATATTGCTACAGTTCCTGTTCCTATTTTAGTGAGACTTCCTCCCACCCCACTTATAATTCCACTGATGGTATCTAAGACGGTATTGAGTCCGCCAAGGGTTAAGTTTTTTGCCCCTAAAATAATATTCCCTGCCCCTGAAAGAGATCCTATATTTATGCTAGCCCCAGAGATTCCACTAATATTAACAGTGGCGCCTCCATTGTTAGTGATGGTCGCATTATTCGCGGCTGCAGCGGCCGTAAAATTTGTGGTTCCATTATTTGTAACAGGGGCACTGGCTAAAAGAGTTGATCCTGCCACATTAAAGACAGATCCTGCATTCACAGCTACAGGGCCGCTTAAAGATCCCGTCAACGTGAAACTCCCACCATTTACAGTTGTTGTTCCCGTGTTTCCTCCTACACCTGAGAAAGAAAAGTCTCCTGTTCCTGCTTTTGTCACTCCTCCTGTACCAGAGAAAGTTCCTGAATAAGTTGTTGAGTTGTTATTTCCTCCAAGAGTAAGAGTAGAGGCACCTAATTGAACAAAGCCGGCTCCCTGAAGAGATCCTATGGTCTCATTCGCTCCATTAAGATTATAGGTTCCCCCTCCGTTTATGGTCAGAGGTGTCACCGTGGGAAGAATTCCTGCCAATGTCCCGGCGTTGATTGTTGAGTTGCCTGTGTAAGTTGGAAGTGTTGTTATCGTGAAAGTGCCTGTTCCGGCTTTCGTTAATCCTCCTCCTGCACCAGAAAAGACTCCAGAATATGTCGTATTAGTGTTATTTCCTCCAGTTGTAAGAGTAGAGGCTCCTAAACTTACATTTCCAGCACCCGCCAGAGATCCTATTGTTTGATTGGCTCCATTGAGATTATAAGTTGCTCCTCCGTTCACTGTCAAAGCTGTGTTTGTAGGCAGAGAACCTGCTAATGTTCCTCCACTAATCAATGTCGCTCCTGTATAGGTTGGAGCTGTTGTTATTGTAAAGGTTCCTGCTCCTGCTTTCGTTAATCCTCCCCCTAAACCGCTATCGGAGAGAATTCCTGAATAGGTCGTGTTTGTATTGTTGCCTGTGGTAAGAGTGTTTGCTCCTAGAGTTACATTTCCATTTCCAGAGAGTGAACCAATGGTTTGGCTGGCTGTAAGATTAAAAACTCCGGGACTTGTGACCGTAAGAGCTGAAGCAGAGGGTACGGTTCCTTGAAGGATTCCATTATTAACTGTTGTAGGGCCTGTATAGGTATTGGCCCCTGAAAGGGTGAAAGTTCCTGTTCCCGTCTTAGTCAACCCTCCTCCTGCGCCAGAAAGAACTCCTGAGAAAAGTGTTGATTTATGATCCCCTCCCGTTGTTAGGATAAAGGCTCCTAAGCTTACATTTCCAGCTCCCGTCAAAGATCCTATGGTTCGATTAGCCCCATCCAAGTTATAGGTTCCTCCTCCATTTACTGTAAGAGCGGTTCCTGTTGGAAGAAATCTTGCTAACGTTCCTCCATTAATAGTTGTTGTTCCTTGGTAGGTTGGAGCCGTGGCTAGTGTTAATGTGTTTGTCCCTGTTTTAATAAGGTTTCCAAGTCCACTGACAATACCAGAAATCGTATTTGCTAAATTCAATCCTCCAAGGGTTAGTGTTTTAATCCCCAATACAACAGCTCCCCCACCGGAAAGAGAACCAATGCTTATTCCAGATCCAGAAATTCCACTAATGTCAACAGTGGCTCCTCCATTATTTGTAATGGTTGCATTAGTCGCCACTGCAGCGCCCGTAAAATTTGTGGTTCCATTGTTTGTAACAGGGTTAGCAGCTGAAAGCGTAGCGCCTGCAACATTAAAGATAGATCCTGTACTCACATTTATAGGCCCGTTTAAAGCCCCTGTTAATGTTAATGCTCCCCCATTAATTGTTGTAGCACCTGTATAAGTATTGGCGCCTGAAAGGGTAAGGTTCCCAGCGCCTAACTTTATAAAGGTACCCGTTCCACTGATGATGCCTGCAAAGGTGCCAGCTGCGGCTTGGTTCAAGACAAGAGTCGCATTGTCAATAATGTTTCCTGTAAGGCTTGTGGCATTTCCTGTTAGAGTTCCACCCGTAATTGTGGTCCCTCCCGTGTAAGTATTAGCGCCGCCAAGGATTAGAGTTCCAGCACCTGTCTTTGTGAGAGCGCCTGTACCTCCAATGGTTCCGTTAAGAGTTGTTGTGGTTGCTCCTGGTGTGACATTAAAGGTTCCCCCTCCAGCATTTAAGGTAATGCCTCGGGCACTTGTAAAACTTGCTGTTGTTTGGAGTGTTCCGTTATTGAGCGTTAACGTATTAGTCCCAGAACCGTTTCCAATTCCATCAGTAGTTGCAATGGAAATGCTTCCTCCATTAATCGTTGTGGAGCCGGAGTAAGCGTTAGTCCCGCCGAGAATTAGGGTTCCAGTGCTTGACTTTGTAAGAGTTCCAGCTCCACTAATAATTCCTCCAAAACTGGAATTTGCAGCTTGGTTGAATACTACTGCTGTTGCATTGTTTATATTTCCTGTTAGACCAGCTGTATCTCCCGTGAAAGTCAGAACTCCCCCACTAATTGTTGTCAGACCTCCATAAGTATTGGCACCTGAAAGGGTGAGGTTTCCAGCCCCTGACTTTGTAAGAGTTCCAAGTCCACTAATGATTCCTCCAAAACTGGAATTTGCAGCTTGGTTGAATACTACTGCAGTTGCATTGTTCATGTTGCCTGTTAAACCAGCTGTACTTCCTGCAAAGGTCAGAGTTCCGCCACTAATTGTTGTCAGACCTCCATAGGTATTGGCGCCTGAAAGAGTAAGGTTCCCAGCGCCTAACTTTGTAAAGCTCCCCGTTCCACTGATGACGCCTGCAAAGGTACCAGCTGCGGCTTGGTTAAAGACAAGAGCCGCATTGTCAACAATGTTTCCTGTAAGGCTTGTGGTGTTTCCTGTAAGAGTTCCCGCAGTAATTGTGATACCACCTGTGTAGGTATTGGCACCTGAAAGAGTGAGGTTTCCAGCCCCTAACTTTGTAAAGCTCCCCGTTCCACTGATGACGCCTGCAAAGGTACCAGCTGCGGCTTGGTTAAAGACAAGAGC
>JAIESE010000052.1 GCA_019746225.1 Alphaproteobacteria bacterium
GTGGTGCGACACGAAGTCGCCAGAAGAATTGTTTTACTTAAAAGGAAATAAGATAAAACCTGTTGTTCCATCAACAGTTTCCTACCCATCCATGCGCTGCTGGTAACAGCAAGGTATGAAGCGTTGGGGACAATGCAGCCGGGGAAATCCCTAAGACAAACCGTGAGGGGAGTCTGAATCTGCCAGCATCAAGGCGGAGAGGAGCTAGGAAGGAATGGTACGGTTAACTCATGTGAATGCCATACGGATACCGACATGACGAAAAAGCCAAAGATGCTGACAGGCTTTAACCAAAAGGTAAGTAGCTCGGATATGCATCCACCTCTGGCATATCATGGACAAAGAAGCCACCGGTAGAATCGGCAAACCTAACCCATTCATTATCATTCATCTGGGGAAACGTGATAACCCTGTAATATGCCTTAAGGACAAGGACAGCAGACTGTAAAGAATGCCCGTCGTATTGCAGGTGTAGGAGGTTGGAAGAAGCAAACGCTCATTTGTAATGAATGAGATAGGGCCTAGGCCCAACGCGAAAGCGTGCAGACGTCCAACTGGTCTTGTACGCAAGAGCATTTGAAGAATCGACTCAATGATGGGAACGCAAATGACAACGCGATTAATATCGACGATTGGTGCCCCCAACACGCGCGAACAAACCTGGGACACCATTGCATGGCACCAGGCAAAAGCAAACGTGAGAAGACTGCAAATCCGTATTGCGAAGGCTTATCGTGAAGGAAAACCAGGCAAAGTAAAAGCTCTGCAATGGCTCCTCACACACTCACGAAGCGCCAAACTACTGGCGGTGAAGCGAGTGACTGAAAATCGTGGCGGTAAAACGCCCGGTGTCGATAAAGTGGTATGGCGCACGGCCAACCAAAAACTAAAAGCAGTATCAACATTAAAGCGTCATGGCTATCAACCACAACCCCTAAGAAGGATATACATCCCCAAAAAGCTATCAGGGAAACTTCGACCACTTTCGATTCCAACAATGACGTGTCGAGCACAACAAGCTCTACACTTATTCGCATTGGAACCGATAGCAGAAACAATGGCAGATAAAAATGCCTATGGATTTCGACCTCACCGCTCAACAGCAGATGCCATCGGCCAGTGTTTCATCAGATTAGCACGACGAGACGCGGCTCAACACATCTTCGAGGCTGACATCAAAACCTGTTTCGATTCGATTTCCCATCCTTGGTTATTGAACAATATTCCTATGGATAAAGCTATCTTAGAGAAATGGCTGAAAGCAGGCTACACAGAAAATCAGTGCTTCTTTCCCACAAGCGTCGGCACACCTCAAGGCTCTTTAATTTCGCCAAGTCTTTTAGTGATTACTCTCAGTGGACTGGAAGCCGCCCTTCAGGCTGCAACCACCAAAAGAGATAAAGTACATCTGTGCACTTACGCCGATGACTTCATCGTCACCAGCGCATCACCTGAAGTCTTAACGGAAAAAGTCCGCCCTGTCGTGGAATCCTTCCTAGCACAGCGAGGTTTGGTCTTATCACCGACCAAAACTCGCATAACGCACATCAGCGAGGGGTTCAACTTTCTCGGTACCAACATTCGCAAGTACAAAGGGAAACTCATTTGTAAACCGGCCAAAGATAATCTTCAGGCCTTCTTGCACAATGTCCGAAACACCATTAAGTCTAATGCCACAGCGAAAACGGAAAACCTCATCCGTTCATTAAACCCAAAAATACGCGGATGGGCTAATTATCACTCCCATATCTGTGCTAAGCGAACGTTCTCAAAGGTTGATCACATCGTTTTTGAAGCCCTATGGCGATGGGCTGTACGTCGCCATCCCCACAAAGGGGCAAAATGGATACGAAAAAAGTATTTTCGCACCAAAGAAAACAGACACTGGGTGTTCTCAGCGACTAGCAAAGATAAACAAGGATACATAAAACATCTGGAGCTAGTCGAAGCACAAAAAACCCCCATCAAACGGCACATCAAAATCATAGCCAAGGCAAACCCTTACGATCCTGCTTACTTAAAATACTTCGAGGAACGCCTAACACGACGTAAGGTGTCAAAGAAGAAAAATCAGGTCAGATTTCAAATAGGGTTCCCATGGTGGGAGATCGATAATCACGATGGATAAGTTAAACCGGATGGTAGTTATAACATTACTGTCTTAGCAAGGCTTGAGCCGTATGATGCGAAAGTATCACGTACGGTTCTTAGGGGATGGGGTCACAGTAATGTGGCCCTATTACCCGAC
>JAIESE010000053.1 GCA_019746225.1 Alphaproteobacteria bacterium
CGTAGCGCAGCCTGGTAGCGCGCCTGCTTTGGGAGCAGGATGTCGGAGGTTCAAATCCTCTCGTCCCGACCATTTTTGAAAGCATTCCAAATGGTTCAAGCCAGAATATATCGCCCCTCCAAAACAGCCATGCAATCCGGAAAAGCGAAAACGCGGAACTGGATATTGGATTTTTCTCCAAATGACGGTCAATTCATTGACCCTATTATGGGGTGGTGTGGATCCAAAGACACCTTGAGTCAAATCCGCCTGACTTTTCGATCTTTAGAGCAAGCTGTGGCTTATGCGAGGCTGCAAGGTCTCACTTTCCAAATTGAATCCGCAAATGCGCCTCTCAAGCCTCCAAAACAATATGCGGATAATTTTCGCTATGATCGGGTTGGATAACTATTTTTCACATATAAACTAAAGACTTAAAAGAGTTGCATCAAAAATGCCCAAAAATCTTAATGCAAAATCATATCAAAACAGGTAAGAACTAATCTTAACAAATATTTTATTTTTGAAAGCAGGAGACTTATATGCTAATCGGCGTTCCAAAAGAAGTTAAAAACCATGAATATCGTGCAGGGTTAACCCCAAGCTCTGCCCATGAATTAACACGCCTTGGCCATGAAGTTCTTGTTGAAACAAATGCGGGCCACGGTGTGGGTTTTGAAGATAAGCATTATATAGCGGCCGGCGCTAAGATTGCCCCAACAGCCGCAGAAGTTTTTGCCAAAGCCGACATTATCATAAAGGTCAAGGAACCCCAACCGCAAGAATGCAAAATGCTGCGCCCTGGGCAAATCATCTTCACCTATCTGCACTTGGCGCCAGATCTTGAGCAAGCTGAAGGCCTGATTAAGTCAGGCTGCATTGCCATTGCTTATGAGACAGTGACAGACACCCATGGCGGTCTTCCCCTTCTTGCGCCTATGAGTGAAGTTGCGGGTCGTATGGCGATCCAAGCCGGCGCCCACTTCCTGGAAAAGGGGCAAGGCGGCGCTGGAGTCCTTTTAGGGGGCGTTCCTGGTGTGGCCCCTGGAAAAGTTGTGATCCTGGGGGGTGGTGTTGCAGGAGCCAATGCAGCTCGTATGGCCATCGGGCTTGGGGCTCAAGTCACTATTTTTGATCGAAACACACGCCGCATGAAAGAACTCGATAATGAATTTGGAGGCCGTGTCCAAACTATATTCTCTACATCAGATTTGATTGAACAATACGTCATTGATGCAGATCTGGTTGTTGGATCTGTGTTAATTGTTGGAGCAGCAGCGCCACGGCTTGTTACGCTAGAAATGATTCGCAAGATGCGCCCTGGCTCTGTTGTTGTTGACCTTGCCATTGATCAGGGAGGTTGCTTTGAAACCAGTCGCCCGACAACCCATGCCGACCCGATCTATATCGTTGATAACATCCTCCATTATTGTGTAACCAACATGCCAGGTGGCGTTGCCCGCACCTCTACGGTTGCCTTAAATAATGCGACCATGCCCTTTATTTTGGCTCTTGCCCAAAAAGGATACCGCAAAGCTCTTGCCGATGATGTTCATTTACGCAATGGCTTGAACGTGTTTGAAGGTAAGATTACTTACCAGGCTGTTGCACGTGATTTGGGTAAGGAATACCTGGATCCGCTCACCCTTCTTGATGGGGACTTTATCAAGAAGAGCGCGTGAAGGCCAAGGACCTTCTTTATAATTTACACTATGTTTCATCATGCATGTGAGATTGAAAGTATTTTGGAATCGGGATTGCCATCCCAATTCTCATACTCATACTTCTATAAATCTTATTGCAATCCAAGAAGACAATGATTATATCAGCATAAAGAACACATATTTCTCTTATATTTGAAGGAACAGAAAATGAAGTCCATAATCTTGTCTATTTTAATACTATTTTCCATAACCAATGGCTCAAATGCAGCTCAATCTGAAGATTTCCATGACCATGTTATATCTGAAAATGGTTTAAACAAAGCAGCTACGCAGTCTGCTTTACATTCTTATGATCTTATTAATAAGAATTGGGCATATGCAATTCAACCAGCTGATTTCACAGCAGGAGTAGATTGTTGGAGAACTGACGTGATCCCGACACCTCAACACGGTAATGTTCCTGTAATAGTATGGGATCAAGCTAAAGAACCTCAGATGGGTGTTGCATTAGATTGCTTATTAGGCAGCAAGACCCGTGCTGAATGTTTGAATGCATTAAAGATCGTTAAAGTCAGGATCATTGCGAGTCTTTTAGGAAAAGAGTCTTTTAATGATTTAATAACGACACTTTTGAAAAGGAATGATGCTCCCCATATATTTTTCCATAAACTTGCTTGGAGCTTTCAGACGCTATGCACAAGCGATTTCAAGGGGTTTTGTGTCATGTCATTTGTGAATATTCCTGAGTATGTTGCCTTTAAACCAAAGGGAGACGCCCGAAACCACAATGTAATTCGCTTGTGCGATGGTAACTTTATTGGGTTTGACCCTATGTTCTTTCAAGAAGCGCGTACATATGATGACCTTGAAAAATATATGTATGATCTATTTGTGAGTGAGCGCTTTGTTGAGCCTGGGTTGATTGCAGAACACAAAGCGTTTTGCGATGATCTTACATTCGAAAAGTTTCAAGTCTTAAGAAGAGAATACCAATCCAAACAAGCAACGTACGCGTTTGATTTACAAAAAATTGCTGATTTTGTTGAAAAGGGGAAAATCTAGATCCAACATATGAAAGTTTCGTGAATGTATTCTCAAGGGTGCTATGATCATTAATCCCCAAGAGAATACTCACGTATTTGAGTCAAAACTTTCTTATTGCCATAGTCTTATTTTCTTGATATATTTAAATTATCTCAATTTATTGAGGTATTTTTCACCACCATTGGAATATTAACTTGAAAAATACATATGGGGTAACCATATAAAAGTTAAATACAAGTTAAACCAATTAACTGACCGTATTGCTTCGTGATTAAGAGTTTTTTTATGACTTTACCTAGCATCAGGTACTAAGCCTACCTGTTTTTTATGCTAAATCATAAGGATTTCTCTCACTCTTAAACCAAAAACACACCTGCGCCATTTAGACGCAGTTCTTTTGGAGTCAAGGGTTGTTAGAGTATAAAAAGGAGATAATTTTATGAAAATGCAATCTAAACGCCTTAAAAATGTACCTGAAGCTAAGCACAACCTTGCGCATGACTTGCGGGCAGCGTTAATGACTCAACAACTCCAAGTGGTTTTTCAGCCAAAGGTTTGTGCGGCTACGCATCAAACTGTTGGTGCGGAAGTCTTGCTTCGTTGGCAGCATCCTGTTGAAGGGTTGATATCAGCAGAACGTTGGGTCACCTTAGCAGAAGATCATAACTTAATGCGTCCCATTACAATATGGTTAATTGATACGGTTGTAGATTCCTTAAAGAACTCTGGGGAAGCTGCCTTGCCTCTTGCCATTAATATTTCACCGACCATTCTTGATGGGGCATTTGCTCTCCATATATTAAAATCCCTTTCAAGCGCTGGTATTGCACCCCACTTGTTAGAAATTGAAATTACAGAGTCCGCGCCGGTTGCGAACATGACAAATTTGGCAAACGCAGTGCGCCTCCTACAAACAAAGGGCGTAAAGGTTTATCTTGATGATTTTGGAACAGGCTATTCAACCATGCGATACCTGGTTGACGTACCCGTAGATGGCGTCAAAATGGATAAAAGCTTTGTCCAGCAAGCGCCTCTTATTCCAGCAGCACAATTGATTTTACGTACGCTTATGGAGCTTGCTCAAGAAATTGGGGTAACTGTTGTTTGTGAAGGCGTTGAAACCGTTGAACAGTTCAACCTCGTTAAACGCTTAGGGGCGCAAGTTATTCAAGGGTATTTGACAGGAAAGCCTATGTCGCCTGAGGACTTTGCGATGAGCATTGATACCCCTTCTCTTCCTATATTTTCAGAAGTACCTTCAAAAACATACAAAATTCATGCCTCTTAGTTATTTTAGTGAGGACCCGAAACACGCTTTCGGGTCCTTTTTCCTTTCAAATTAAGTAACCAAAACCTATTTCTTTGAAAATATAGCGTCCCTCTTCTGATCATCAAGCGGGCGCGCATCATAAAAGAGTTCAATATTTGTGATGAGACCCTCTTTAACTGTTACAAGAGAGGCTGATGGAAAATGCCCTACAGGTGCCGGAAAATCTAAATCAAGTACAAGCATGGCTTGATCTTTATTTTCAAACTTTCGCCGAATGTTTACGCCATTAATGATGCTGGCAAGTTTTATGGCAGCATCAAGAACACCTTCTTTTCCTTCAATTTGAGCCAGAGGCCCCTGAAATGAAATATCCGGATGTAAGAACTTTCCCATCCCATCCATATTTTTATTGCCCATGGCCGTGTAATATTTTGTCGCTACTGATAAAGGTGTATTCATCACCGTATCCTCCTTGTTATAGTTTTTTTGACAGCACATATTCAATATAGTATGCTATATCCAATATGTCAATAACGAATTGACCAATTGTGGAGATTTATTTGAAAACGCCCCAAACACCTAAGAGAACTTATAATGCTGATGGCAGAAACGCCCAAGCTGCTCTCACAAAAAGTCGGATTTTAGATTGTGCCAAGTCCCTTTTTGAAAAAGAGGGTTATGAGAAAGTGACCATTGAGGCCATTGCCCTTGCTTCTCAAGTTTCAGTCCCTTCCATTTATGCGATCTTTAAGTCCAAGGGAGGTATTGTACGCCTCTTAATGGAGGAAGCTCTCTCTCCAGAACGGCGCCAATCGCTTTTGAATGAATTGGCTGAAAAGCAAATCCCTGAAGACCGTCTTGCGATTGCCTCTAAAATCTCCCGACAAATATATGATGCTGAAAAATCCATGATGGATATTTTTCGAGGCGCAGCAGTGCTTGCGCCTGAATTAAAAAAACTCGAAGAAGAAAGAGAACAGCGTCGGTATAATCGTCTTGAAGAAGGGATAAGAAATATGGCCGAGAAAGGTCTTCTTCCCTCCGATCTTACCCTTTCTAAAGCCCATGATATTCTATGGGCTTTCACGGGCCGAGATATGTATCGCCTCTTCGTCATTGAAAGAGGATGGACTTCTGATGACTACGAACGATGGTTATCTCAGCTGCTTGTAAAGACCTTGATCGGAAATCATAAAGTTAACGTGTGAATAGAAAATATGTTTCTTTCTCAAATGCCCAGCTGACAAATAGGCAGAAATCTGCAATAGTTCGTGAAGAATGAAAATTCCTTTTAAGGAACCAAATAAGATTATGCCCTCAATCCCTGGTATGCCTGTTATATTATGTATTTTGGATGGGTGGGGTATCGCGCCCTCTTCCAAGATCAATGGGATTTCGACAGCCTATACTCCGGCCTGGAATCACTTTATGTCCACCTACCCCCATGCCGAACTCCTTGCTTCTGATTTGTCTGTCGGACTTCCGCCCGGGCAAATGGGAAATTCAGAAGTGGGCCACATGACGATTGGCGCGGGTCGCATTATCATGCAAGACCTCCCTCGCATTGACACAAGCCTGAAACAGGGTCCACATGGGACGCAACTAGAAACAGACTCCCATTTTACACAATTCATTGCCAAATTGAAAATGTCCGGCGGTGCGTGCCATGTCATGGGGCTTCTTTCTCCCGGTGGGGTTCATTCCCACCAATCCCATATTGAAGCGATTGTTGGGATTTTAAAGAAAAATGACATCCCTATACATGTTCACGCTATCTTGGATGGTCGTGATACGCCCCCTCAAAGTGCTTATGACTATATACAAGAATTCTTGAAGAATACGGACCATCCTTTGTCCACTATTGGGGGGCGTTATTTTGCAATGGATCGTGACAATCGCTGGGACCGCATTGAAAAAGCTTATCAATGCCTTGTCTTTGGACAGGGCCCCTCAACCAAAGACCCTCTGGTCCTCCTGAGGGATCAATATAAACATGGGGTGGGAGATGAATTCCTTGAGCCCCATTGTGTTGGGCAATATCCGGGTATGAAGGAGGGGGATGGTCTATTTATGGTTAATTTCAGAGCCGATCGGGTTCGTCAAATTTTGAGCGCCCTCCTCCAGCCTGATTTTAAAGCATTTGACCGCGGACGCCCGGTTTCTTTTGCTGCGACCTTGGCCATGGGAGAATATTCCAAAGAATTAACCCCCCTGATCCCTCCCCTCTTTCCCAAGGAACAATCAACACAGACTCTTGGTTCTATTGTTGCAGCGGCAGGCCTTAAGCAACTACGCATTGCCGAAACGGAGAAATACGCTCACGTCACTTTCTTTTTAAATGGAGGCCGGGAGGAACATTTCGAGGGTGAGGATCGCATCATGGTTCCTTCTCCTGATGTTGCGACTTATGACTTGAAGCCAGAGATGTCCGCGAAGGAAGTTACAGATAAGGTTGTGGAAGCAATAACCATGAGGGGGGACGATAAGCAATATGCCCTGATTGTTATCAACTATGCCAACACGGATATGGTTGGTCACACAGGGATACAAGAGGCCATTCAAAAAGCCGTTGAAACAATCGATCATTGCTTGAGTCGTCTTGAAGATGCCTCAAAACATGCCGGATATGCCATGATTATCACAGCAGATCACGGTAACGTTGAGCAAATGGTCGATGAAACAACAGGCATCGCCCATACAGCTCACACAAGCAATCCAGTGCCCTTTATCTTGGTTAATGGGCCAGAATCTGTTTCGGCTGTTGACAATGGTCAGTTGAGTGACCTTGCCCCAACCATTTTAACACTGCTTGGATTGCCGATTCCATCTGACATGACGGGAACTTCTTTGTTACGGGAGAAGCGCGTCCATGCTCGCGCGTAAGATAATAATATTTTTCTCTCTCCTATCCATTACAGGGGGGAATGCAGCGCCTTCCTCACCAGCAGTTACACAAAAGGCTGCGACTCAAAAACTGATTGCTATCGCCGCAACCATACAAAAGCACGAAGCCCAACTATCTGTTGTCGAGCATGATTTAGAACGGACACGCGAAGAAGAAAAAGCCATTTTGAGTGAGTTAGAACACTATAATCACCGCTTAATGGACACCATTCATTATTTGCGTCATGCAACCCAATTTTCCCCACTCTTGGCTATGCTTTCTGCCTCAAAACCAGATGATGTGATTCACAGCTCCATGCTTTTGCGGTCAATCACCCCTGAAATTCACATTCGTAACCAGCAGCTTCTTGAAAAGGTTAAATATTTATCCAACATTCGCACCCAACTTGAAGCCAAGAAGAATGAGCTGCATGATCTTACCTTTCACTACCATCAAGAACGCGACACTTTAAACAGCCTGCTCACAAATCGGTCTACGGGAAACCTGTTGCCAGACGATAAGCTTGACAATGATGGTGGTATTCTCACTTTGAAGACACCCGTTAGTGGAAAATTGATACCCACTTACGGAAATTCAAGTCCTGAATGGGCGTCCTTTACCCAAGGCGTGCTCTTTGTTACACGCCCTGGCGCCCACGTCGTGGCGCCCATCTCCGGGAAAATAGCTTTTGCAGGCGATTATGCAAAAGGTCAAGGAAAGATGATTATTGTTGAAACATCAAATTCTCATGTTGTCATGTCTGGGTTGGGGTCTTTAAACTGCACATTAGGACAAAATATTGCAGCCGGGGAACCCATAGGACGTATGACAATAAAACAGCGAAAAACGACTAAAGGGTCTGCTCCTCTTCTTCCACAATTATACCTTGAGGTTTGGCACCAGGAAAAAACCGTCAACCCCCAATCTGTCCTTAAAGATCAACGGAGCAACTCTTGATGAAGCGATTCGCGACTTTATTTTTTATTGTTACAGCAGCCCTTCTTTCGAGTTGCCGAGATTCATCTAAAGAATCTCGATCACAAGTCAAGTTTTCAGAACCTGTTATTGCCAAGACCCTTGAAAAAGTGCGCCAACTCTATGTCGAAAATCCGGATGAAAAGAAAATGCTGGAAGGCGCTCTTAATGGAATGCTCATGGCCCTTGATCCCTATTCTTGCTTCTTTAATGAAGAATCTTATAAAATCTATACCCAGTCCACAAAAGGTGAATTTGGTGGCCTCGGCATTGAAGTTATTCCAATCAATGGAGTCCTTAAAGTGATTGCCCCCATGGATGACATGCCCGCTCAAAAAGCAGGCATCAAAGCCGGTGATCTCATTACGCATGTCGACAACATGGCTATTTCAAGCCTCGCGCCGGAAGAAGTCTTTAAGCGACTCCACGGGAAACCAGGTACAACGGTCGCCTTAAAGATTAGCCGCGGTTTTACACAACCCTATACGGTCAAAATTACTCGTGAACTCATTACAGTTAATCCCGTTAAATATCGGGCCGAAGGGACTGTTGGCTATATTAAAATTAGTTACTTTAATGACCATACGACCGACAAGCTCATAGAAAGCATCTCCGCCCTTCAAAAGAGCTTGGGCAAATCCTTGCATGGAATTGTTTTGGATTTAAGGAACAACCCCGGTGGCACGCTTGATCAAGCTGTTTCTGTGTGCAACTTATTTTTAAATTCAGGGACAATCGTCCAAGTGAAAGGACGCAACAAGATCCACAACCAAACAGTTAAAGCAAAGGGCAAAGATCTCGTCAAAGATATCCCCATTGCCGTTCTCATTAATCCAGGATCTGCATCAGCCTCAGAAATTGTAGCCGCTGCCCTTCGAGATAATCATCGTGCCGTTCTCATTGGAGAAAAATCTTTTGGTAAAGGGTCTATTCAAGGAATATATCCCCTGGAGGAATTTGGAGGCTTTAAGATCACGATTGCCCTTTTCTATACGCCCAAAGGTGAAGAAATACAAGGACGCGGAATTGAGCCTGATATTACCATCAACACCTCTTCACCTGAACTTATAAAGGAACAATCGAAAGAGACAACATCTGAGGATAAACAACTACAAAGAGCCCTTGATCTCTTAAACGGTCTATGGGCCATTAAATTACGACCATGAAAAAACTCTTTAATTACATTTATGTGCTCTTCAGCAAGGTTACCCGCATATCTGGCCCTCTACTTATCCTTTTTACACTGGTTGCTGTTGTTGTGATTGGCGGTGGAAAGTACTTTTGGAAAGAAAAGCCTAGGACTCTCAACCCAACTCCCCAAATGTCTCTCCCCGCTTCTGAAGCGGAAGAAGCCACCGAAACAGAAGAAGAGGACGTCGCTGATGAGGAAGATTCCTCAACCGATCAAAGTCCCTGGACCCTTCTTCAAACGGGTCTTCCCTCCCGTTATTTTGAACCGCCTACCAAATCAACACGCCCTACTGTTACCATTATTCTTACGGACTTAGGATTGAACAAAAATTTGACAGATCAAGTTTTGACAACTTTACAAGGGCCCTTTATCCTTGCCTTTAATCCCAATAGTCCAAACCTACATGAGCAACTCACTTCGGCCACTCGTTTGGGATTTTCGGTTTTAATTGCCTTGCCGATGGAGCCTTACAACTACCCAAATGTAGACCCTGGGCCCCTTACTCTTTTAACAGGTGTGAAGGCGGAACAGAATATAGAGAAAACAAAGGCGATTTTGGATCATACACCAAAGGGTACTGGAGTTATCGGTTTACTAGGATCTCGCTTTACCATCTCTAAAACTGATTTAGATCCGGTTCTTCAAGAAATTAAAAGGCAAGGGCGAATCTTCATTGATCCCAACACCACCCCTCACACGCAAGTTCAGGAAACTTGTGAATCTTTGCAGATGCCCTACCAACAAGTCGACTTAACGCTCCCCCTGACAACAAGTTCGGACCAAGTTGATGAGTTTTTGAAAAAGATTATCCAAAATTCCAAAGAAAATGATAACATATTAATAAGTGTCCCAGCCATTCCTGAAATCGTTAACGTTTTACCGGCCTGGGTTGACACATTAAATGAGAATGGTATTGAGCTTGAGCCGATGCCCAACTTCACAAATACAAAGGCATCTTCGGATACTGTAAAAAATTAACAAGGCGTAAGGATATAAATGAGCGCAGATAAAAGCCACATGAACCCGGATAATATTGAGTATCGCAAAGGCGTTGGACTCATGATCTTGAATGCCCAAGGGTTGGTATGGGTCGGTCAAAGACGAGATACAGGCCACATCATCGATCCTAACGCATGGCAGATGCCTCAAGGAGGCATCGATAATGTCGAGACACCTTGGCAAGCAGCTTTGCGTGAAATGAAAGAAGAGATTGGTACCGTAAATGTTCGCTTGATCGCGGAGACCCCTGACTGGATCACTTACGACTTTCCCGAAGAACTTGGCAACACCTTGTGGGGCGGTCGTTTCTTTGGACAAACTCAGAAATGGTTTCTTCTGGAGTATTTAGGCGACGATAGCGAAATTAACATTAACACCCGCCACCCTGAGTTTGTCGCTTGGCGGTGGGTCGACCCCAAAGAGCTCCCCGACCTTATCGTTCCTTTTAAGCACGACCTTTACATCAAAATACTCGAGGAATTTAAAGAGTATTTGTAAGTTCAACGTTGGTGTTGCTCATGTCTATTCCAACTTTCATTCAAGACTTGACAATTGGGGTCATATTAGGTCAATGTCCGGTTAAGAAGCAGGGCCATAGATCGATCCTCTAAAAATGAAGTGTTTGAGTTGATATGACGTATGCATTTACTCTTTTTATTAAATACCCAATAAAAGGAATTTGTGCGCGCTTCTATCCTTTAGATTTTCATAATAATTGCAAATATATGTCGCCTAAGAATAATAGGTTACGCTTTCCAATAATAATATAAGACTTTTGGAGTATTGATGCCCAACTCGACAGCCCGTCAATCTATTTTCTCCTCCATTCCAAAACAAATATGGGGTATTGGCCTTGCTGTGTTTTTCATCAACACCTCCTCGGTCATGGTTCGGGGCATTGCGGCCGTCTATTTAAACACGATCGTTGGTGTTGAAATTGGCTGGATTGGTTTCCTTGAAGGAATACTTGAGTGTCTTTCCTTTGCGATCAAAACCTTTGCTGGTGTCATCAGCGACTATTTGCGCCGCCGCAAAATGTTCATGACCTTTGGGTATGTCCTCATCGCCTTAAGCAGCCCAATCCTTGCCTTATGGTCAAGCTTTACGGCTGTCTTCATCTCCCGCGGCGTTAGCCGTATCGGGAATGGTCTACAAGCGACACCGCGTGATGCTTTGGTCGGAGACATTGCCCCTGCCAAAAGCAGAGGGGCCTGCTATGGTCTTCGCGTTGGACTTGGTATCGCTGGTTCCTTTGCAGGCGCTTTTATTGGTTGGATCTTCATGCACAGAACCAGCAATGACTACCAGCAACTATTCTGGGTATCCACCATTCCGGCTGTGGTTGCTGTTATGATCGTTCTACTCTTTATCAAAGAGCCAAAGAAAAACCTCCACCCCAAAGATCATCAGCCCCGCCATCCCATTCACTGGTCTGACCTTCCCCGCTTAGGACGTCGCTATTGGACCTTAATGGGTGTGATCGGCGTGTTTATGGTAGCACAACTGGGTGAGCCGTTTTTGGTATTGCACGCCCACATAAACTTTGGATTGCTTGAAGCGGATGCACCCATTATCTTTCTTCTCTTTAACGCGACCTATTCTTTGTCCTCTTTTCCCGTTGGTATCTTATCAGACCGGATGAGTCGCTATCATCTTCTTGCTCTTGGGTTTGCGATCCTGATCATATCTGACTTGATCTTAGCCATGGCAACAAACTTGACCACTGTATTTGTGGGAATTGCCTTGTGGGGTCTTCAAATGGGGATTCATCAAAGTATGTTTTATGCGCTTGTTGCGGATAATTCCCCGGATGACCTGCGAGGGACCGCCTTTAGCGTGTACTACCTCATCACAGCAGCCGCTATTTTGGTAGCCAACACTGGGGGAGGTATTATTGCCCAACTCTATGGATCAAGCGCAACATATCTTTCTTCGTTTGCTGTTGCCACCCTCGCATTATTCCTTCTGGTTGTTGTTATGCCAAAAAAGAGATCAAAGGCACATAAAACTATTGCTTAATGTGTTCCCATAGAGTATGTTCCTTATAGTTTTGTTTATATACGGACTAAAATATTAATTAAAACTGAGAATTTGTGAGTTTTGGATGGTGATTACTCTCCAGTGACCGCTTTGTCAAAACGAACTTATTACTAAGTAAGGATAGATGTTATGACGCAAGCGGGGAACCGATGTCGCTAATCGACACACCAGTTAAACGTTCAGCACCACTATCTTCTTCTATTTTTTCCCGAGGTTCCTCTTTTTTCTCACGTGATATTATCCCAAGCACCATATGGGCTTTGGGATTTTCCATGCTTTTCATCAACATCTCCGTGATTATGGTCTATAGCCTGAATGCCCTCTATTTAAGCACCGTTATTGGGATATCGGCTGTTTGGATTGGATTATTAGAGGGCGCCATTGAAGCCACTTCCTTTCTTTTGAAATTGTTTTCTGGTGTTTTGAGTGATTATTTTAAGAGACGCAAAAACATTATGTTGATTGGTTATGCGTTAACAGCAATCAGCAAACCCCTTCTGGGAATATCCTCAGGGTATGCGGCTATCTTTAGCTCTCGTATTCTTGAGAGAATCGGTAATGGCATGCAAGGAACACCCCGCGATGCCTTGGTCGGAGACGTGGCCCCTGCTCAACATCGTGGTGCCTGTTATGGTTTGCAACGCAGCCTGGGCCTCATGGGCTCCATTTTAGGGGCCCTCCTGTCCATCATTGCCATGTCATATACGACAGACAATTTCCGCTTGGTTTTCCTTCTAGCGAGCATCCCGGCGACAATTGCATTTATGATTCTATATTTTACTGTGAAAGAACCTAAACACGCCCACTATAAGAATGATATTAAAATCAGCAAAACCGAAGAGCGCCACCCTATTCACTGGAGAGATTTAAGTCGCCTTGGCAAAGAATTTTGGTGCCTCATGATTGTTGTTGCCATTTTTATGATGGCTCGGGTGAGCGAAACTTTCATCGTGCTCGATGCTCACAAGAATTTTGGACTCCCAAAGAGCTATGCTTCAGGCATCATGCTCATATATAATATCACCTATTGTTTGTGCTCTTTCCCGATTGGACTCCTAGCCGATCGATATGGACGGTACAAAATATTAATCGTTGGCATTGCTACATTTATGATCGCTGACCTTTTCATCGGTATGGCAACCAATTTGACATCTATCTTTATTGGTGTCCTTTTCTGGGGGTGCCAAATGGGCATTTCCCAAAACATCTTTGCTTCTCTCGTTGCCGATTTTGCCCCTGAGGATTTGAGAGGAACCGGATTTGGTGTTTTCTACCTCATTAGTGGCCTTTCAGTTCTTTTTGGAGGGGTTATCTGGGGAACAATAGCGCACCTATATGGGGAAGGATCCGTTTTCATGTTGAGCTTTGTTGTAGCAGGGCTCTCCATGGCAACGTTACTCTTTTTTGCACCTGGAAAGAAGAAAACAATAGCTATTTCTTCTAAAGCGTAGTACTAAAAATAATTGAGATTAATAAAAAAACGCGATAAGCAAACATTCGCTAGGAGATACTATGGCTACGCCTTTGATGCCCAAAGCAACCGCCGTTTGGCTAATTGAAAACACAAGTCTATCTTTTGACCAAATTGCTGAATTCTGCGCGATTCATCCCTTAGAAATTCAAGCTATCGCTGATGGTGAATCTTCAGCAGGTATGGTTGGTTTTAACCCAATTACTTCACAACAGCTGACTCCAGAAGAAATTCACCGTTGCGAATCAGATCCAACAGCGCACCTCCAGCTAACACCTCCGATTACGGCAGATTCATTGCTGGGTAAGAAAAAGACACGATATACACCTGTGTCCAAACGTCAGGATCGTCCCGACGCCATTGCGTGGCTTCTCAAATTTCACCCAAATTTAACAGACACTCAAATTTGCCGGTTATTGGGGACAACAAAGCCGATGATCAATTCAATTCGAACACGCACCCATTGGAACACGAGCAACATTAAGCTCAGGAGCCCAGTGCTATTGGGGCTTTGCTCTCAAAGTGAGCTAGATGCCGCTGTTGAAGAAGCCAACCAAAAAAGCGCTCCAGCGGAAAGCATTACCTCAAAAATATTAGAGGGTCTTTAGTCTTTATAAAAAAGGGACTCTCATGAGCCCCTTTTTAGTGATGAAGCTATTTCCTCAAAATTAGCACGAAGGCCTGGATACTGGCGCAAGTTTGGCATGTGAATTTTTATTCAATTCTGCCAACCAAGAGTCAGTTTTTTTAGTCGCTGCTGCATATTTTTCATTCACTTCATTATATTCTTGAGTCTCCTTCTCGGATGGTTTTTTGGTACCCCAACCCCCTAGTCCATAGTAGAAGTTTTGTTTTACACGACACACATCGTTATGGATTTTGCTTTCCTCATCTTGGGCATTTTTAAAACAAGTCATGATTTGCTCGGGTGTGCCTTTAAATTCCGGGGGATTTCCTTCACAGCCATCTTGGGTTGTCGCAGCAACAGGTGCCGGTGTCGCTACAGGGGTTTCCGGCTTCTTTGCTGATGCTACCGCCGGAGTTGGTGTGACCACAGCTTGCTTAATACTCGGCTCTACAGCTGGTTTCTTATCTACAGCTGGTTTGCGCCCAAAGGTTTTATCAAGTTCAGCTTGGCGAGCGGCTCTCAAGTTTGCTTCCCGTTCAGCAGAAGGGGATTGTTGGGTTACCCACTGGCGATCTTTTTTGCCTGCAGGTGCCATCTCAGAATAAGCCCCTTTTGCCTTTTCAGCGGCTTCTCCTTTTAAACGGGCTTCTCTGGCACTCTTTTGAATCTTTTCCCAATTGCTTAACTCAGGCTCATCTTTTCTAGCCACCGTTGCACCACCAAGAGAAGCCGAAGGAGCCTCACTTGCGATAGAAATTTGAGAAGTAAAGGCGAAAGCTGTAAGGGACATTATTTTGATTAGATCTGTTGATTTCTTTGAAAACATTTGAACCTCCATACATGAAATTAAAATTACAGTCTCTCACTCTCAACTGTAAGAATAGATTCTTAACCAGGGGTAAATTTCTAGAAGTCCAAAGGTATTTTTGAACTATAATAAATTGCCCAAAGTTAATGCCCATATTTTTCAAGATAGGTTGCCATGGATACAGACCTTTTATCATTGAGGAAACAGGACTTAAGACGCATATTATATATAAACATTCATTAGGGTGACCTTAATTATTTTAAAAAACTTTGCTTGCGCATCTTGACAAACAAGCTCTAAGTTGTCATTTTTAAAAGAAGCTGTTAACGATTTGTTAACTTTTGACACAAGACGGTCAGAAAATTTATGCCAGTCTTGATTAAAGCTTTAATTTAACTTATCTGGGAGGTGTTATTTGATATCGTTTACGCGCACACAGCTCACCGGATTAGGATTCCTTCTTCTTGCCACGGGCATTGCGATAACCGAACGTCAATCAACAGCCCCCACAGCGATCTCCAATTCAACCGACTTAATTGTTGCCCAAAACGACACCAAAAATCCTGGTGATTTGACAGAACTTGCTGAACAAATTGCAACGCCAAGTGATGGTGTACCAGAAGTTGAAGAAAAGCAGCATGTGATTCAAATCTCCAGTGGGGATACCATGAACTCCATGCTCACAAAACTTGGCATCACTCGGGAAGAAGCTGCCCAGGCGGTCGAAGCTTTGAAACGCGTTTATGACACTCGAGATCTCAAAGTTGGCCAAGAGCTTACTGTGCGTTACAACAAAGATTCCTCTCAACATAAGGTTTCTTTACTATCACTGTCTTTTAAAGCTGCCCATAATAAAGAAATTGCTCTTGAAGCAAATGGGGATGCTTTTAGAGCAAAAATGTATGAAATTGCTTTAAGAAAAGTTCAAAAATGTGTAGAAGGTAACATCGGCTCTAGCTTCTATTCCGCTGCTCTCAAAAGAGGGGTACCTCCAACAATTGTAAGAGAAGCCATTAATGCCCTTTCCTATGACATTGACTGGCAACGTGACCCAACCCGGGAGGCGCCCTTTAAAATCGTCTACAATGCTTATGAAGACACCAATGGGAATGTGGTGAGGGCTGAGAACTTACAATATGTCGAATTTGCCCCAGCTGGTAGAAACTCTTCAAAAAGCAGCGTCCGCCGTGTCTACCACTTTCAACCTGTAAAAGGCACTGCTGGGTACTATAATAGCAATGGAGAAAGTGTCGTGAAAACGCTTCTCGCAACACCTATGGACCCATCCAAAATGAGGGTAACTTCCAAGTTTGGCCGACGCGTACACCCCTGTCTTGGCTACTCAAAACAACATAAAGGCGTAGATTTCGGTGCTCCTACTGGGACGCCAGTGCGCGCCGCAGGAGATGGCGTTGTTGTAAAATCAAGTTATTGGGGCCATTATGGTAACATCATTCAAATTCAACACAATAAAGAATATACAACGGCTTATGCTCACTTAAGCCGGATGAATGTGAAGGTTGGCCAGCGGGTTAAGCAAAATCAGATCATTGGAAAAGTAGGAGCAACGGGCCGCACGACAGGTGCTCACCTCCACTACGAAGTCCTTCGCAATGGCATCCACATTAATCCACAAAGCATCAAATTGCTCCCAACGGTAAAACTGAGCCCGAAGGACCTTGCTGCGTTTCATTTGGCCCGTCAAAAGATTGAGAAAGAGCTTGCTGAAATGACGCCAGCTTCCTCTCAAGTCGCCGCGGCTCCCTCAACGACACGGACAAGCTAAATCTTTCTGGCTTCCCCTTTCGGTCAATCGTGTCCACGAAGTCACTTTTCATAATAAATACCGAATGTTTCATCAAACCACTTGATTTAAGTTCAATATAAGGCTAAAAACGAATGAGTTGTCCCCATCGTCTAGCTGGCCTAGGACACCGCCCTTTCAAGGCGGCAACACGGGTTCGAATCCCGTTGGGGACGCCATTTCTTAAATAATGCGTTATTATTTTTCTCACAAAATCACCCAATTTATATAGGAGACATCATGAAATACCTATCAAAGATTATCGCTTATGCCATCTTAACCTTGAGCCCTGTATTGGCCGCCGAAAAGCTTGATGTCCCCTATGATCCTGACGGTAAGGTAAACTATTCAGGCCTCCCTCTTACGGACGTTATCCTTGGTCTTTGGAATAATGCGGTTGGTACAACGGACACAGACCTTGCCCAGCGCTGTTTCGACAGCTTCATTTTAGCACAACATGCTCCCAATATGATCACCCTTCCATCACGGGAAGAAGCAAGAGGTGTCGTTGAGGCAGGATCAAATCATATTGATCATTTCAAAGGACGGACTTTGAAACTATATATCATAGGTAATGAGACGTTAGATTGTTTAAGTTACAACTCTATGCATGGGCCTTTAAGAGCCCAAAAGGTCATTAGCGCCTTATTGGACTTGAGTCGGAAACATACGATTATTCCTCTAGAATCGCTTCGTCAGTGTTATATCGATAATGTTTGGGCTCATGTGAAGGCTCAAGAAAGGGAGAACGCGGAAAAATTGAGGATACAGGGCAAGAATGAGAAAGCTGATGAACTCTTGCGCTCTCACGATGGAATCCGGAATGATACCGAGTTTGTGGCATTTTCGTATGCTCGAACTGGTGATGTTGCAACGAGCGTTTCCTTAGCAATTGGCATTCGGGATTATTATCAAAGCAGATCAAAAACCAAACCAAAGGCTGTCCCAAAGTCGGCGCCGGCAAAATCTGCCTCAGCAGCACAAGCTGTTGCCCCAAAGAGAACAGCCGCCAAATCCCCTCAAAGACGCCAGGGAGCTGGATCTTCTTCCTTTGCTGCTAACCTTCAAAGGGCTTGGAGTGGGAAGTAAGTTCTTGTCATTATAAGTTTAAAAGCAATGAAAATGTACTTTACCTCCCCCATCAGGGGAGAGGTAAAAAAGCCTATTTAGCTCATCTTTTTCTTTAGTAACTCATTCACCACACCTGGATTGGCTTTCCCTTGCATGGCTTTCATAATTTGCCCCACGAAGTACCCAAACAGTTGCTCTTTACCGGCTTTGTATTCAGCCAGTTTGTCAGCATCCCGAACCAGAAGCTCATCAATAGCTGCTTCAATAGCGCCAGTATCAGAAATCTGACGTAAACCCAACTCATCCACCAACGCGGCCGGCGCCTTGCCGCTTTCCCACATTTTGGAAAAAACGTCCTTGGCAATTTTTCCGGAAATGGTGTCATCCAAAATCAAATCGACAAGTTCTGCAAGATGTGTCGGCAGTAAGGTCATCGTCTCAATGGTTTTGCTATCCCTGTTCAGGGCAGCAAACACTTCACCCATCAACCAATTGGCGATCATCTTTGCCGCTTGCCCATGATCCTTTGCCTTTGAGGCTGCCACGGTTTGTTCATAGTAAGCAGCAATTTCTTGCTCGCCCACAACCACGCTCGCATCGTATGGTGACAAACCAAAGTCGGCCATCAACCTTGCCTTCTTGGCATCTGGTAATTCAGGCATGGTCGCCCGAACCGCTTCAATCCGTTCCGGCGTGAGGCGTAAAGGCGGCAGGTCAGGGTCTGGAAAATAACGGTAATCATGGGCATTTTCCTTGCTGCGCATAGACCGTGTCTCGCCTTTCGTTGGATCAAACAGACGAGTTTCCTGGGCAATTTCGCCCCCATCTTCCAAAATCTCAAGTTGGCGATAGATCTCATACTCAATAGCTTGGCCCACAAAACGTACGGAATTGACGTTTTTGATTTCTGTACGGGTTCCAAAAGGAGTGCCGGGACGATGAAGAGACACGTTGGCATCCGCTCGCAGACTACCCTGCTCCATGTTGCCATCGCATGTCCCAAGATATCGCAAGATCGTACGCAGCTTCTTCATGTAAGCCATCGCTTCAGCAGAAGATCGTATTTCTGGCTCAGAGACAATCTCCATCAAGGCAATGCCTGAGCGATTCAAGTCGATGTAGGTTTTCTGAGGATGAAGGTCGTGGATGCTTTTTCCCGCGTCTTGCTCCATGTGAATCCGAGTAATGTTGATTCTTTTGGTTGCGCCATCGTCCAGATCAATATCGATATGCCCGCCTGTTACAATAGGGCGGGTAAACTGAGAGATCTGATAACCGGACGGAAGATCTGCATAAAAGTAATTCTTACGATCAAAAACGGAGACTTGATGCACAGTTCCTTCCAATCCCAGCCCGGTTTTTATAGCTTGATCCACACAATAATGATTCAAAACGGGCAGCATCCCTGGCATGCTGGCGCCGAAAAAACCAACTTGGGTATTCGGTTCTGCCCCAAAGTCCGTGGAACAGCCACAAAAAAGCTTCGAGCGTGAAGTTACTTGGGCATGAACTTCCAGGCCGATCACCACTTCCCAAAGTCCAGTTTTTCCTTCAATCAAATTTTTATTGGTCATGGTTCAAGATACCTTTCGCAGATTGTTAACTTGGTCCTCAAACCCTGCTGCCTCTTCCAAAGCCAAAGCGGTATTGAACAAGCGTTGTTCCGATAACCGGGGCCCAATCAGCTGAAGCCCAAGCGGTAATCCGTTTTTTGATAAACCTGCAGGAACAGAAATCCCTGGCAAGGCCGCCAAATTGACCGTCACCGTAAAGATGTCGTTGAGGTACATGGTGACAGGATCAGCAGGTTTCTCATCGATCGCAAAAGCCGCAGTGGGTGTTGTCGGCGTCAGCAGCACGTCAACGTCCTTAAAAACCCGATCAAAGTCTTGAGATATGAGAGTGCGAACTTTCTGAGCCTTCAAATAGTATGCATCATAATAGCCGGCAGATAGAACATACGTCCCAATCAAAATGCGTCGGCGCACTTCGGCCCCGAAACCTTCGCGTCGTGTATTCTCATACATTTCATCTAAGGTGCTGCCCGGAACCCGTAACCCATACCGCAAGCCATCGTATTTCGCGAGGTTCGAAGAAGCCTCAGCTGGCGCAATGACATAGTAAGTTGGCAGCGCGTACGGCGTTGTTGGCAAGGACACCTCCACGATAGTAGCACCTGCTGCTTTCAGCCAATCGATGCCTTGTTGAAGAAGGTCACTCATCTCCTGAGATAAGTTCTCGCGATATTCTTTTGGAAGACCAACGCGCAAATTTTTGATATCAGAGGTAATGTTTGCCAGATAATCCGGAATCTCCACATTAAGGGACGTAGAATCCCATGGGTCGTGGCTTGCCATGACTTGCGTCATGAGGGCAGCGTCTCGAACCGTGCGGGCAACTGGACCTGCCTGATCCAGGGAGGAAGCAAAAGCAACCATGCCCCGGCGGGAACATAAACCATAGGTTGGCTTAATCCCAACCAATCCGCAAAAGGCGGCTGGTTGGCGGATTGAGCCCCCTGTGTCAGATGCAGTTGCCGCCAAAGCCATATGACCCGCCACAGCAGCGACGGACCCACCAGAAGACCCCCCGGGAACCAAATCCTTCGTTGGCGCATCGCTTCGGCGCCACGGGTTAATTGTCGGACCATAAGCACTATGAAGATTACCAGATCCCATCGCGAACTCATCCATATTTACTTTACCCAGCATCACAGCGCCTGCACTCCATAGGTTCTGGGTCACGGTTGATTCATAAGGAGGGATGAAATTATCCAGAATCTTTGAGGCAGCTGTCGTTCGCACCCCTTTTGTGCAATATAGATCCTTAATGGCAATCGGAAGCCCTTCCAGGGCCCCTGCTTTGCCAGAAGCAATACGATCATCCGAGGCGGCTGCTTGCTTTAAAGCAAGATCTGGCGTCTCCGTAATATAAGCATTGAGGTTGCGCTTTTCTTCCATGGCAGCCAAATGGGCTTTTGTAAGCTCCACGGCACTAAATGATTTATTGATCAGACCATCACGGGCTTGAGTCAAAGAAAGTTTTGTAAGGGAGGTCGTCATCTATCGTCTCCTCTACTCAACAACTTTAGGAACTGAAAACATATTGTGGGCTTTTTCCGGGGCATTGGCCAAAATGTCCTCCACATAATTTCCATCATTCACAACATCATCACGCTCTGGCGCTGATTGAGGTTGGCAATCCGTATAGATTTCAACGCCGCTCACGTCCACCTTCTCCAACTGGTCAATCCAATGCAAAATGCCGGATAGATCTTTTTGTAAAGCGGGAAGCTCTTCTTCTTCCACTTTGATACGCGCCAGGGTGGCCACTTTAGCGACCTGTTCTCTTGTTAGCTCCATAAATTTATTCCTTCACTGATTAAGAACACACCATACAGGTGCATGATCTGATGCTTTTTCTTTAGCACGGGGAGCCTTGTCAACACCAGAGGCTTGCGTGCGATCGACCGCTAAAGGAGAGAGGAGAAAATGGTCAATTCGCAAACCCTGGTCCCGCTGCCAAGCCCCACTGCGATAGTCCCACCAGGTAGAGGGGCCCTGCCCCTCATGGTGAAGGCGCAAAGCGTCATAATACCCAAGGTGAAGCAGAGACTGAAACTGCTGACGCTCTTTGGGAGAGCATAAGATCTCTCCCTTCCAAAGTTCCGGTTGACTCACGTCCCGATCTTCCGGGCCAATGTTATAATCACCGCCGATCACGCAGGCTTCTTCAAAAAGAAGAATAGAGGCTAAGTGATCGCGTAGATTATCCAGAAAATTTAATTTATACTCATACTTCTCGCTGCCCACAGCCATGCCGTTGGGAACATAGACAGACGCCACACGCACGGTCCCCACTACCGCTTCAATATAGCGGGCATTCTCATCTTCTGGAAAAGTCGGCAGGCCCCTCACCACATCCTCAATGGGAGATTTTGCCAAAATCGCCACGCCGTTGTAAGTCTTCTGTCCCGCCAACGCAATATTATAGCCTAAATCTTCAATGGGCCCTCTGGGAAAGTCTTTATCCTCACACTTAATTTCTTGCAACAAAAGGACATCTGGCTGATTTTCCCTCAACCATTGTTCAATGTTTTCGAGGCGCGCTCGGATGGAATTAACGTTCCAAGTGACTATTTTCATGACGTGACTCTCTCGTATTTTGTTCTAAAAACTTGTTCAACTCTATATCATATATGAGTCTCTCTAAACAAGAAAGTCAAAGACACTGATTCTAAAAATCAGCTTTTTCTACAGGCTAAAAATCTAAATAGTAATTTATATTCTTTATAAGAAATCATTAATTAAAGCAATTTTAAATAAAAGCAATGCACTGCTTGATATTTTTAGAAATAAATCTATCTTTTATATTGAAGTTATTGTTTTTTCAAAATGAAGAAGCAAGTGCCTTACAATATACGGAGGTTACGATGGCTAACATTATTAATCTATTTGCGACCGGCGAGATTGACGGCACAAGTTTGAATGACTTATTCCTTATTGGTAAGGCCTATAATGCAACACTCAATGGGTTTGCTGGCAACGACAGTATTAATGTTGTCTATTCTATTAATTCGCTCCTTGATGGCGGAGAAGGCAATGACACATTGGTTGTCCTCTCTTCAGGACCAGGAGTAACCACCATGATTGGTGGCTCTGGAAATGACACAATAAGTGGAAGCTTCGGTAATTTCGCCATGTATGGCGATGCTGGTAATTCCATAGGCCCCTTCCCCGTACCCTATTTCTTCCAATTGTTTTACCCGAATGGTGGTGCCGTTCAAGAGGTTGTCATTACGGCCCCCGCTACAGGTTTTGGAGATGATGTTATGTATGCGGGTTCAGGAGGTGACTTTATGTCTGGAGATGCTGGTGTCGTCGAGAATCAAGTGATTTTTCAAACTGCCCAGACTTCGACAAATCAAAGTCTAAGCATGCTTTTTGAGTTAACATTATCCATCGCAAAATTTGGGAATGACACGTTGTATGGAGGGAGCGGAAATGATGTCATAGTAGGTGATGCCGATACATCTGCAGGCTTTTCTTTGTCACCGGATTCAACCCCCGGAGCAACCGCCATAGCAAATGGCACGAATTCAATTGCAACGGCTTTGTTTTATTCGGACAAAAATCAGTTTCTTTTTGGTGCAGACAAAATTTTTGGTGGGGACGGTAATGACGTTATCAATGGAGACCTAAGTGTGGACGCCCATGAAGTCGCATTCGGTGTAGCAACCGCATACAACGGCGGACATGCTACAAGTATTTTTCAAACAAGTGAGGAACTCATTTTATATGGAAACGATACGATTTCAGGCGGAAATGGTAACGATATCATTTACGGAGATGGAAAGCTCAATAGCCACGATGCATTAGGTGGTACAGCTTACGCTGATGGCGTGGGGAGTGACGCTCGGATAATAGACGATGTGGGCATAGATGTGCACGACCATGTAACCCGCCTTCCTCTCATTAATACTTCAGGGAATGATGTGATCAATGGAGACGCTGGAAATGACACCATTTATGGTGATCATAAGCTTTATTTTAATGAAGCCATAGGTGGCACAGCAACAGCTCTCAATGGCGGTATTGCTTCATCAAGCTATATGGTTGATGGCTCAGTTATTACTTTCGGAAAGGACACCCTGTCAGGTGGCGCTGGTAATGACAAAATTGTGGGAGATGTATTGACAACAAAGATTGAGGTGGCCCAAGGCACAGCGATTGGAGCTGGTGCATCTGTTGCTGTTTCTTTCAAGAATTTTGGACAAACAATGGGAGATGACATAATTTCAGGGGGTGCTGGAAATGACATGATTGTTGGCGACGCCCTCGAATTTTCTTTAGCCTATGCAGGTCTGTCCCTATCAACAGTAGCGGGACACGTCCGTGTTGCTGATTCGAATAATAATTCGATTACCTGGGGTAACGATGTGATGTCAGCCGGGGGTGGGCTTGATAATTTTATAACGGCTGTAGCCCTCTCGACGAACAATAAGCTTGTTGCCCAAGGATTTGATGTCATCAAAGACTTCAATGTTTGTGATGACGTACTTACGTTTGTTGGAACCAATATGTCAACTTTGTTGAATCATACATCTCTGGCCTATAATAGTGGGGATACCATCCTCAAGTTTGATGGGGGAGCTGGTGGTTCTATTACCTTGCAAGACATTCATGTCAACAGCATGGCCGATCTTCATATTAATGTCCTCGCCAATGCCTCTACCCTGGTTGGACTGTTTCCTGGATAAGGCAGCGATATTTGAAATTTAGTCTTTAATGACAATTTTCTTTTGAAAACTGTCTTGAAATCCTCTGTCCCCCTTCTCCATAATCCGCTAATATTCACTGACAATGTTTGTATAACAAAGAAGATATTTATGCCCAGTTCGACCACCCCCGTTGATCAACTCACCCGCGAGGAAGCTACACAAGAGCTTGAGCACCTTGCAAAAGTGATTGCGCACCATGATTATCTCTATCATCAACAAGCAGCCCCTGCGATTAGCGATGCGGCCTATGATGAACTGATTGCCCGGAATAAAGCCATTGAGACGCGTTTCCCGGATTTGCGACGCATTGATAGCCCTTCCCATCGCGTAGGCTCGGCCCCTGCCCCCGGTTTTAAGAAGGTGAAGCATCGCGCGCCTATGCTCTCCCTCGATAATGCTTTTACGCCAGATGATGTTACGGACTTCCTCAATCGTGTCCGCCGATTCCTGCAGCTGTCAACAGACCAACCCATAGAAATGGTGGCAGAGCCCAAGATCGATGGTCTGTCAGCCTCTCTCAACTACCAAGGGGGACGCTTTGTATTGGGCGCAACGCGCGGCGATGGCAGCGAGGGCGAAGATATCACCGCGAACTTACGGACCGTCAAAGGCATTCCCCTAATCCTCCAGGAAGAACATGCTCCCCAAAATGTGGAAATCCGTGGTGAAGTGTATATGCGCCGGGATGATTTCCTCAAGATCAATGAGGCACGAATCGCATCAGGAGAGGCCGAGTTTGCCAATCCTCGCAATGCAGCAGCGGGTTCCGTTCGACAGCTCGACCCCACCATCACCGCAAGGCGACCTTTGCATTTCTTTGCCTATGCTTATGCGACTTCTGAGGAGCACAGCGATCAATCACAGAGTGAGCTCTTAGAATCTTTAAAACGTTGGGGATTCTCAGTCACCTCTTTGCGCCAGGTTTGTCACAATGAAGCTGATTTAATGGCCTTTTATCATAACCTTGAAGCGATTCGTTCTGACCTTGATTTTGACATCGATGGCGTGGTTTATAAGGTGAACAATCTGGACTGGCAGAAACGCCTCGGCACCGTGGGGCGCACGCCGCGTCATTCCATCGCCCACAAATTTGCCGCCGAAAAGGCGGAAACCACCTTAGAAGACATTATCATTCAAGTGGGACGCACCGGAGTCTTGACGCCCGTCGCCGTCTTGAAGCCCGTCACTGTTGGCGGCGTCGTTGTCCAGCGGGCAACGTTACACAATGAGGATGAGCTTGCCCGAAAAGATGTGCGCATTGGGGATCACGTCGAAATTCAACGAGCGGGGGATGTTATTCCCCAGGTCGTGCGCGTGATCTTATCCAAACGATCTCCCTCCTCGAAAAGTTATGTTTTCCCTAAAGTTTGCCCCGTCTGTGGTAGTGAAGCTGTCCGGCAAGAAGGGGAAGTGGCCCGGCGTTGCACCGACGGCCTGGTGTGTCCCGCCCAAGCGGTTGAGCGCCTAAAACACTTTGTCTCCCGTAATGGCTTTGATATTGAGGGAATGGGCGAGAAACACATCGAAGCGTTCTATCAGGAGGGCTTGATCCACGCGCCAGGAGATATTTTTACCCTGGAGGCACGCGATCGTCAGTCTCTTACCCCTTTGCGCAACAAGGAAGGCTGGGGGGAGCAATCTGCTAAAAACCTATTTGAGGCAATAGCTGAGCGCCGTACCATCTCTTTGGATCGGTTCATCTATGCTTTAGGCATCCCCCAAGTGGGGGCCGTGACCGCTAAACTCCTGGCCAAGCACTATCGTACTTTACCAACACTCTGCCAACAAATGGTAGAAGCACATGACAATGGGTCAGAGGCATGGGCAGATCTCCTTGCTTTAGAGGGCATTGGCGAGAACATGGCATCCGACCTCGTGGACTTCTTCAACCTGCCTCACAATCAAAAGATCGTGGACGATTTGGCCGCCCTCCTCACCATTCCCGAATTCATCGTCGAAGCTGCAATTTCATCACCTTTAACTGGCAAAACCATTGTCTTCACAGGAACTCTCTCAACATTAAGCCGCGCCGAGGCCAAAGCCCGCGCTGAGCGCATGGGCGCCAAAGTGACGGGCAGCGTCACCAACAAGACGGACTATGTGGTGGTGGGTGAAGATGCAGGCTCCAAGGCCAAAGCTGCCAAGGAGCTGGGGATTTCATGTTTAAGTGAAGAAGAGTTTATAAAATTAATCCTCTCATCATGATAGAAGTCCCGTAGAGTTCAGATCAATTCTGCCTTTAAGAAGAATTCCTAATCTCCCAAATTCTCGGCAACAAAGCTGTCTAAGATAGTATACATTTCGGAAGAAGGGGGAGAAAAGCTATTTGCAATGATCACAAAGGCTTGTCGGTCCTTATCTTTCAGGCGATACCCACAAAGACAACTGATGCCAGACATACTTCCCGTTTTGGCTTTGATTGTTTGGGGCAAAGTCTTCCTCTTTTCAAGCGTACTGTTCGCTTCTCCTGGCGACGCTAAGGCGGCCACAAACTCTTTTGTCCCAAAACCGCATTTCAAGATTTCAAATAATTGTCTCGGGGTGATTTGGTTATATCGAGACAACCCTGACCCATCAATGAGGAGCGCCTTTTCCAGTTGCACGTGAAAGTGCTCATTGATAAGGCCCTTGAGAACCTTATCCCCATCATGCCAATCCTTTATCAAAACGGGGTCTCGGGCATGGATAAGCTTCAAATACAAGGCATCAAACACCAGATTATCAGACTTCTTTAAGGCAACGGGAATCATCTTCCCCAAGGGGTCCGATACTGCAGAATTGAGGAGTACCTTATTCAGATTAGTCTCGTAAGGATCCTTCACAAAGACAACCCGATTTTTGATCTTCAACTCTTTTAAAATGGGATTCATTTTGTGCAAAATGTAAGTCTTCATTTCGAGGGGAGCTATTTTTAACACCAAAGGCGTATCACCCTGCTTCTGGATGCCGGTAGCTTTGATATGATCGCCCTCCCATCCCAATTTAATCGACGAGGGGTCATGGGTCGTGTCAACATCTGCGTTCATGCGGTATCCAGCATCATTATGAATCAAAGGCATTTTCCCTAATTGAGTCGGGTGAACCGTAACCTCGATAAGGTTTTGGTCTAAATTGAAGGCCGAAATCGGGGGGGCAAAGGGTCTTCCTACATCGTCAACCATGATATTTCTGGAATAATCAGGGGTATGGAATAGGCTTGCGTCGATGACGATCTTTCCTTGAATTGTCTTGCCTCGAATTGGCTCTAAAAGGGATTTTAAATTTGCTGAGGTGAGAGTTGGATCACCGGACCCTTCGATAATGACATCCTGGATTGCACCCTTTTGGCGCGTTACATAAGCCTTTGTTTCAAATCGATAATCTTTACCCAAGGATCTATAAGCCAGCAATGAGGTTATAATTTTCTGACAACTTGCTGGTGTTACAGATACATCAGCCGCATGTTCTGTTGTGATATGGGGACTATCCACATCTCCCATGATGAAGGAATAAAATGCAGGTTTCGTGTCGTAGAGGTACTCATGTTGAGATGCACATCCGGCAATCAAGAAACAAATCGTAATCGACCAAGAGAACTTTATAGTCATGCCAGGGTTTCTGCCTCATTATTGCGTGTGATGTCTGCTGGAAGTCACTATAGACTTCTACAAGGGGAATTAAAAGTTATAAGGACAAAATTTAAAGAAGGACTATAAAAGGGCCTTATGCAATTGAGGAACAAGGATTTGGGGGTCGCCTTGAAGAAAATAACCTTCGTGATCCAGGTAAGAAGGAACTTTATCGTTGATGGAAATAATCCTTCCCTTTGGGTTTAGCTTCTTATACCAGCCTAAGAAACCGCTTACATCATGATCTAAACCAATGGTTATGACCAGATCTAGTTCATTCAGGTCAGTCTCTGTAACATTATCCTTCAACCAATTTGGCAAACGTGGGTTCAAGGGATCAATGCCTGTTCTTTGATGGAGAAAATCAATATTTTGTGTGAGTAATCCCCAGTTTTTTTGAAGAACAATCTTTGCTAAGGCAGTATGGGCAACGGAAGGCTCCTCCGTCCTACAGACATGGAAGAAACGCAGGACAGGAGGAATGTATGAGCTTGGAAAAGAAAGAATATTTTTTATAAATGCAAAAGCATCGTTCTGCTCCCTTATCCCTTTACTAAGGCCAAATTCTCTCATGAGTTGTTCGGTTGCTTTAAGGACCAAAGGAGAAATAGCTAATCCAGAATAGAAAAGGACCCGCTTAGCCTCAATATAGCGAGATAATTCTAAAATAGTCATTGGCATTGGAAGGCGTTGTTTCCTATCTACGGTAAGGGGAAGGAGATCAGGGCTGACTAGATGATCTGCAGAATAAGTCATTTCTAGAGGGAGTGGGAGAGACTCTGCAGGGAGTTGATAAGAATAAATCCAAGCTTTCCGTTCCGGTATCGAGATATCTGTAAAGCGGGAACGTTCATTAAGTTTAATACAAAATGGAAATTCATGTCTAAATTCAATCGAAAGTGACGTGACACCTTTTAACTGATCAAAACGAACCAGCCAAGTTGGGTGGTCTAAAGATGTATTTGGGCTTACCCATATCACAGACAAAAGGGTTGTATGAACAATTTCATGAAGGTGTGGGTCTAATAGGATCGGGGGTTTGCGAAGAAGGGAACGCTCTCTCTCAGGCTTGTCTAATGGTTGAGAAGATACTGGAAGATCAAGCTCTTGTGATTCAGTAAAATTAAGGACTTTTGAATCCAAATGCTTCGCAAGATCATCAACAGAGGGATTAGAGTCTATAGAATGGGGCGTTAATGGACAATCATCTCTATGGCTGGTCGGATTGGAGGATTTGCCGTCATCGTCATCCGTAGGAGGTTGCGGGGCACGAGCAGGGCTTAAATGCTGAAGGGGGATAGTTGTAATCGGAGGAGACTTTGTTCTCATCACCGGAGATTTATCAAAGAACTTGGATTGAATGGGGGTTGAAAAGGAGTGTACGGGCTGTTCTGGACTTTCTGTAGAGTCCGAGATTGCTTCTGCACATAAAACATTGGTAATAAAGTATAAATTAAGGGGAATTAAGAAAGTTAAGCAATGAAAGGTGTAATTTCTAATTTTAAAGTATAAGGAGAAATTATTCATATATATTATCTACATTGATTGAAAGACACATTTCATAATTAAATAACAACTTAACAACATCAAATCATACATACTAGGTACTTAATAAGCTTGGCAACGCCCTACTTTCCCACGCCTTAAGACGGAGTATCATCGGCGCAACATGTTTTAACTGTCGAGTTCGGGATGGGATCGAGTGTTTACCATGTGCTATAGCCACCAAGCCAATTAAATACCTAATATACTTAATGATACTTGTTAAATGTTAAGTAAAAATGAAATTCATATCGAATATAAAACTATTTTGACTCTAAAATCATCAGTACAAGGAAGTATAGTTTCCTGGTATCTGACATCTGAGGCAAGAAAAAGCCAATCGAGCGATTAGTACTGGTTAGCTTCACGCATTACTGCGCTTCCA
>JAIESE010000054.1 GCA_019746225.1 Alphaproteobacteria bacterium
AATTTTGTTTTAGCAAACTTCCTAGAGTAGGTATTGACAGAGAACAGATCTAAAATTGTTCATCTTGAGTTTCATTAGTAGTTTACAAGATCGATATCAATTAAATTTAGGATTAACATATCTTATGATGTTTAAGGGAAACTCTATCTTTTACTAGGTATTACAAAATTCTTTATATTATTTAAAAGGGTGTTGTCATAGGGAATTTCAAGGAAAATATCCCTCTTTTCAATGGGAAAGTCCCATTTGGTCCAATTTGCATTTCTGACAAGAACTCGATACACTCCAAATTCACCTAGCTAAAATTATGAATTATAAAAGTGGAGCCTAGGATGATATCAAGATCATTTATATATTGGGGCATCATTTTAGGGCTCTCCTCTATCGGTTTTGGCCCTCTTGGGATTTGTCAAGCAATGGAATACCTTGCTTTGACGGATGAAGAGGTTCAGCCACCATTCACAAGCTCCCCTAAAAGGTCTTCTCTATCTTCTGAGTGTTTGGACGAAATTTATAAAAGGCTTATATCGCACAACACGCTTTCAGAAGCTGAGTTTAACCAAAGGTTTAGAGATCAACAGTTCCTTGATTTTAGGGCACTTGACTTACGGGGACTTGATCTGAGCACCTACGATCTTCGCTATGCTGATTTTTCCAAATGCAAAATGAGGGGCGTGATATTTTATGGCGCCCTTTTGTGTTATGCCAAATTTGAAGGGGCGGATCTATCCAAGGCAGATTGTCGGAAAAGCGATTTAACGGGGGCTGATTTTGAGAGAGCCATTCTTAACGGAGCCCGTTTTAAGGGAGCGAAAATACTTGATGTTAAAATTAAGGGAATTCGCTCTGCTAAGGGCACCCTATTTGCAGATTTAAGGGGTTTGTCGTCGAAGCAGGCTCACGAGCAAGAAATAAAGGATAAGATCTCAGACCTAACAGGTAATCCCCTGTCTATGATGTTTGAAGGCAGCTGCAGTTTGAGTGAAATTCATCAAACACTATTTGAGAATTTGTGTGAACTTCAACGGCAGAGTCATTCTCATACCATGGTGGATTTTAGAAATTTACAAGCGATCAAAGATCAATCTGCCGAATCGCCAATACCCCTAACAGCACTTGACCTCCATGAATTGACAAAAGAGTTTGCCGAAATCCTAAGATCTCCCTACTTTAAAGGATTGGTTGAGCGCATTTATCCTCAATATGATCATTCGATTATTGTTGTGCAAATGAAACTCCTCGGCGGGACATTAGAAGATCGCATCAAAAAGAACAGCTTGAAAATGCCACGGCTTGATTTACACGGCAAGATACCGTTGAGTATTAAGTACAAATGGGTTGAAAAATTTGTTAAAGCTTCTCAAGCACGGGGTTGCCCTTCCGTTGAAATTGTGACGGGTCGAGGCTTAAACAACCCAAGTGGAATAATGGGTGTGCAGTGGACCATTTTTAAAGATATTCTAACGAGTGAGAAATACCAACCCTATGTTGAGGACATCCACTCCACGAGTAAAAATGGGGGATGGATCGTTGATCTTAAAAATCCAAATCAGAAGATAACAAATACAAAGAAGATTTCCCCAAAATCGAGGAAAGATAAGCGTGTTGGAAAGCGAGATAGGAAAAATCTCAAGGATCATAAAGAAGCCAAATTCTTAAAAAGAGCTACGTTAAGGGACGAGAAATATATCCCGAATTTGCATGAAAAAGAAGCAAAGCTAAAGCCAGTAAAAGCTAAGACCAGGGTGCTTTCCAAGAGGAAAAGGAGAGCAATGCCTCCCTTATCCATAAAAGGGTTTGCATTGATACCAGCTTTGGGTGTTGTGGAGAGTCCACAGCCCGTTTTGGTAAAGGGACAACCATCAAAAGCTAAATCAAAAGCGAAATCATCGAGGAAGAAAAAGAAAGCCGACAAAAAGAAGGCGGCAGTTACGGCATCTTCATCCGTCGCTCCCAATGTAGGGGGATTGCAAACCACACCTGTGTCAGCAAGCGTTGTTACAGAACCAACAGCGGGAAAGAAGAGATCCATAAAACCAGCAAACAATTTAACAACTACCCCAAAGCTCCGGGGAAAAATGGGTACCAAAAGAAATAAGTGAGCGAGCACAAATAGCATGGACACCCTTTTCTTGCCGTTTAGGGGCAGCATCAGAATTCAGGTCTTCGGCCTGATCGCCCGCATGAACAACCGCCACGGATAGCATTGAAGAGCTAAATGTAACCGCGTAGAATATACTCATTTATTATTTTTAGCAAACAAAAACGTATTAATTAAGCTATTCCCTAACGACTGCCAAATTATTTATGGCGATTGAGAAAGTATATATCAAGAGGAAATATTTTTTATGTGTCGTGAATATTTGATATGTCCGATTTAATTAATTCGTTAGTTCTCCGATTTTAGAGTGAGCATTAATGAGGAAATTCTAAAGTTGAGATTTAGTACTTGTAATCTCAGATCTAAATGCCATTTGATAATGAGAGTTTAACCATTTATAATGGTAGTTACATGTCAAACTCTAATAAATTCCTTCTCTCTGTTGCTGCGTTTTTCTCAATACTATTGTCATTTGAAGCTCAAGCGATGGATGGATTAAATGGCGAATCAAATAATGATGATTATTTGGCACAATCCCTAAATGCGCGGGGCTCTTCATTGACAGGAGACTTAATGCCTACAACGGATGAGTCTCTATTTAGAAAATCTAATATTCAGGCCGAATCAGGCGACAAGAACGGTTTGGTTGACTCAAACGTGAAGACCAATAATGAGGCTTCCTTTTCTTCGTATAAGAAAGCCGCTGAAAATGGCGAAACCATAGCAATGGTGTATTTAGGAGATTATTATCTTGAGGCTCAAGGCTGTGATAGTTCTCTAGAAGATAAAAACCAGGCTGTAATTTGGTATGAAAGGGCGGCATTGGCCGGCAACGTACGTGCTATGGTGTCCTTAGCTGGTTGTCTTTCTAAGGCGGTAGGTTTGAGGGATTCCCCTGGAAACAGGGAGAAAGCATTTTTTTGGGGTCGAAAGGCAGCTGAGCTTGGTGACTCCAATGGAATGTTTTTCTTAGCTTCTTTTCTGTATAATGCTATCGGCTGTGAGGAATCTCCAGACAACAAAAGGTACGCTATTTATTGGTATGAAAGGGCGGCATTGGCCGACAACGTATATGCCATGCTGGCTTTAGCTTCTTGTTTGGATGGAGCTCTCGGATGTAAGGACTCTCCAAACAACAAAAGACTGGCTGTTTTTTGGTTTGAAAAGGCGGCATTAGCCGGCAATGTAACTTCCATGGTGCTTTTAGCCTCTCGTCTATATAGCGCTATTGGCTGTGAGGATTCTCCAAAAAACAAAAAGGGTGCCTATTTTTGGTATGAAAAGGCAGCATTGGCCGAAAATATACCCTCTATGGGATATTTAGGTATTTGTTTAAATAGGGCTATCGGATGTGAGGACTCTCCAGAAAACAAAAGACTGGCTGTTTCATGGCTTGAAAGGGCAGCATCAGCTGGCGACCCAGAGTCCATGGTCAATTTAGCTGTCAGCTTATATAGAGCTCGCGGATGTGAAGACTCCCCAGAAAACAAAGACAAAGCAATTCATTGGCTTCGTAAGGCTGCAGAGCTTGGTCATGTAAGGGCAATGATAAACCTCGGAATTTTATTTCTTGAAGATCCTGGCTACAAAGATATTCCGGCGAATAATAGAGAAGCGGTAAAATGGCTTACAAAAGGCATGGAACTTGGATCCAAACAGTGTGCATTAGATTTGGGTAATGCTTACTTTGAGGGTGCAAAAGGAGTGGACAGGAATAATCAATTGGCCTTGGTATGTTTTGAGAAAATTAAACATAATTGGACCGTTGCGAATCTTATTGGTGCTATATACCTGGGGCAGAAAAACTATACTAAAGCTTTGGAAAGTTATTTGGAGGCTAGGAGGCAAGGTATATCAGTATCAGTAGGTCTGATCAATTTTCTTGAAAGAAAGGCAGCATTGCTAAATAGAAGAACATCAGTTGCTTCCAAGACTAAAAAGAATGTTGCCCGAGATGCGGCAATAGCTTCTAAACAAAATGGTATTGAGCAAGACGTGAGGGCAGTAAAAGGGCTACACGCCCAATTACTTAAGCAGCTTGAAGGTAAAAAAGGACCGTTGGTAGAAGCTGACGGCGGATCTACAACTGTTGAGGCCTTACTAAATAAGGTTCATAGTGCTTACGTAGCTTTTGAGCAAAGTTTTGAAAAGAGTTCAGATCTTTTTGAAAAGAGGGTGAGTGTAGATGCTCTTACCCAGATACTTTCCGGATTGGAAGAAACGCTTCTTGTTGCTGAACAGGAAGAAAGCAACAAAATACATATGGAAGCCTTAAGAAAGAAAGCTAAAGTTGAGCAAAAATTATATTTGCCTATGGAGATTGGACGTGATGAATCACCTACTAAAGAAGTCAAGGCCCAAGCAGAAAAGACTTTGGCTAAAAATAAGGATCGTCGTCATACCAAAAAAGTGAGGAAGCATACAAACCCCACAAGCACAAAGGGTAAGAAGAATTCTCCCGCCCTAAAAAGCATTAAGGCACAGCTTGTTAAGGGGCCCTTTTCCGACATGAAAGAACCTGTTAAGCGCACAAAATCCCAGATCCCCGCTGCAGCCTGGGATAACGTTTACAAGATTCGAGATTCCATTCGAGATGCAAGCGACATGGAAGATGCCATAGGCAAAATGAAGAATCTTCCAGGTGATTTCGATTTCCATTATATTATTCCTATGTATGCGGGCATTCCGAATGCGGATCTTGCTTTTCAAATGCGGATTAATGAGCAGTATAGGGCGATTATAGCCTTCGTTAAAGTCACTGTGATGGTTTTGGAGCAAGGTGTCGACGGGAAGAAGAGCAACATTCCTATAGAAAAAGATGTCTACAAGCTCTATGGGGATACAATTTACATTACCGACCCCCATGTAAAGGCTTAGACCTCAGGCTTAACGGTGATAATTCTTTCGTGTCATATTATCCTTCCTAGTTTTACGTCCAAATCCTAACTTTTTTTATGGACCTGATATAGGGGGGACAGGACAACTAACTTCAATATCATTCATTAATCCAAGTTGATACTGAGCGCTGGGATGATTTTGGTTCCCTCAATCGTCATAATTGTCCGGAAAACAATTATCTACTCAGATTGTTGCAAATCTTAGACATACAATTATATTGCATTCTATATACTATATGGTAACATTTATTTTATGAAGTTAAATACACTTTTCAAACAGTTACTTTTCGTAAACTATATCCTTGTGTTGGGAGCCCTTTTCCATTTAAGTCCACTGGTCGCTCAAGAGAAGAGCAAAGTTTCTAAGGCCGACCTTGTGCAGAAGGCAGAGCCTACCAAAGATTTTAAGAATGACGTCACCCCACCAAATTCAGGAAATACTTCTTCTAAACGATTTCAAGATAAAGTTGTTTTTATTACGGGTGGAACAACAGGAATTGGCCTTGCAACAGCTGTTAAGTTTGCCGCTGAAGGCGCAAGTCATGTAATTGTTTGTGGAAGAAACAAATCGAAATGGCTTGGTTCCCAAGATTATATCAAAGGCCATTTAACTGAGGAGCAGGCCAAAACTATCGAATTTGTGCCTTGCGATGTTCGCGTGGAATCCAAAGTCAAAGAAACGATCCAGAACATCTATGAAAAATATGGACGATTGGATATTTGCTTTAACAATGCTGGCGTTCAACCCGGCGATGCTTCTGTTGGCGGAAATGTCACAGAATTAGAATTTGACTCTCTGATTGGAGAAGACGGATCCATTGTGTATCGCTTGCCACCACCACAACCAACTTCCCCCTGTCAAGAAAACCAGACTTGCAAATCACCGAATCCATCACAAACCACAAAGGCTTCCTCTTATAGTGAAAGCCCCCTGGCAACCAGTATTTTTGGGGTGTTTTATTGTTTAAAATGGGAAATTGCTTTCGCTTTTTCAAAGCAGCCTAAAGATATGCCCATGGCCATTATAAACACGTCGAGCCGCAATGGCATTATTCCGGATCCCCATAGACCTCTTTATGCGGGCGCAAAAGCCTTTGTCATCTCCATCACGAAGTCCTTGTCTAATCAAGTGGCACAACGTGCCATCAAAGAGAAACGGGCCCCCATACGCATTAATGTGATCGCGCCAGGCCCTGTTGATACCCCCTTAGAACGAGCCGCCTTTCCTGGTAGTGATGCCGAGTTTACAGCGAAAGCTTCCGTCGGCGTTCCTATGGAACGCGTCGCTCAGCCTGAAGAAATTGCTTCTGTCGTTCTATTTCTTGCTGATGGAAATCAATCGGGCTATATTACCGGCGCAAATCTCCCCGTTGATGGAGGAGATGTTGCATCACCTTTGATGCGGGTTCCTTAAACTAAGACACCCTAAACCAAAAAGGCCTAAACTAATACCATAAGTGCTCTTCCATGGATATTTAACGCTTTGGTCTGCTCTCTCTAAACAAGACCATTGGGGTTGAGAAATTCTCAATTAGAATCAACCGGAATCTAAGAAGAATTTTAGATGAAATGAACACGTTTACAGAAGAATAGATCACATTGGCCCTCCATATAGCAAACCAGACCAGTGTTGAAGACCTAACTCTCAACCTCGGCATTTCTCAACAAACAATTTATGATTGGAAATCCTAGTATGGCGGGATGTAATCAGCTTAAGTCCGAAAGGTGAAGCAACTTGAGGCAGAAAAAAAATGCTTAAGCAATTGGTTGCAAGGATCGCGAGTTGAATAATGGAATACTAGAAAGTGCATTGAAAAATATTCAAAATTTGTTGATCAAAAGAGGTGGGAGTTCGATTCTCCCCGGGGGCAACACAAATTATACGATTTTTAAAGGATTGCTCCACATCCCGTAAAGATCTTGAAAAAATTGATTTATCATAAAGGTATTTAATGCCCCTCATGCTGAGGAGGGGCATTTTTATAAGGGTTTTATGCTGCTTGCGTAAAAGATTCTTTTTCTTGAAAGTCACTCCATTGTTTATGCAGCTCTTCTCTTTCTTTATGAGAATTGGCCTTCATTGATATGACCACGCCTCCTCCTTTAAGACCTTCTTCAAAAAGCTTAACGTGCTCATTTGGTGTTTCCGAACCAATTAGTACTCCTATTAATCCTCCTGCTGCGGCTCCTGCACCAGCTCCTGCAAGGCTTGCTGCTAAGGATCCAGCAACGATAAGACCCAGCCCAGGAATTACTAAAGAAGTCCCTGCAGCCGCGAAAGCAGCTGCTAAGGCGCCGACGGAGCCTCCTATCACAGCACCAACTCCAAGCCCTTCTAATGCTTTATTACCTAAGTCAGTAGCCTCAATATCCGTATAGTCAGAAAAACATTTCTTATGAGTACTTTCAGACATAACAAGATCAATGTCATCTGGCTTGTATCCTTGGCGTAATAGGTCAGCATAAACATTTTCAGCCGTTTGTGGCCGCTTAAACAGGGCCGAAATCTGATTGTTATCTCCTAATATGATCAGGTCTACATTTTTATTAATAGTTTCTGTATGGGGGATTATTTCTTTTGTCATTTTAGCTTCCTTTTAGTTTTCGTTTAAGCTGCCTTTAGTTCTTCTTTTAAAGTGCGCATGTCAAGAGCAAGCTGAGTTGCCTGCTCATTACTCAAAACCCTTTTTGCCATTTCAAAAATATCGCCTTCTTCTTCCTCAACATGATGGGTTACTGAGTGCTTAAGTTCCCCAAATTGTTCTATCCACTTTTCACTCTCGATAGATATTTTATAAATTTTTGTAATGTAATCTTTTACTTCGGTGTGTTCTTTTTCAGCGTGCCCTATTAATTCAGCAGCTTCTTCAAACGCCCTTAAAGCCTCGTAAAATGTTGAACTTTCCGCTTGTATATGAATAAGTAACTCCTTTGCAACTTCATCAAATATTGCTTTTCGCTTATCTGAGCTTCGAGTTGAAAGTATCTTATCAAATAGCTCCGCAACAGTTTCATGATCCCTTTTTAAGTAAGTAAAAATATTCATAATCTTCTCCTTTGTACTTTTTGTTTCTAACTATCGCATATAAATTTTTAAACATTTTTGCATGCTAATCGTGCTAAACGTTTTGTCACTGAAACAACCAAAATTAAAGCTATACTCTTTCCTTTTCAACCAATACGTTAATTTACTACTATTTTTAACGTATGATTTTGTTCGTCACAGAGAATATAAATAGGATACAAAAGAGCTGTTGAAAGAATATGATATGAAAATGAAATTTCAAAATAGAAGTCGAAAGAAAGTAGACTCAATTTGGAGTTCGATAATTTATAAGGTTACAGTTCCATGCTTAATTATATCTTCAATCCTTCTCGGTGTGCCTTATTACATAAGACATTCATTTGCATCATATGCCTCATCACATGAATTGGTAATTGATGTTGAGAGTATTCACTATAATTGGCGGGTTTGGAAGCTTCCAAGCATCATATTGCATAAAGTAGCTATAAAAAATATGGGATTAAACCCCACATTTACTAATGTAAGTGCAAGTAGTATTTTGATAGAGCCTAATTATAAGGAGTTTTTTAAATCTTTCCTGAAAAATTATAATCTCTTTATAAACATTCAGAGCCTAAAGATTTCCCTTGCAAACGGGAGTGTTTTAGAAGGCGAGACAATAACAAGCAACTTGTATTATAAAAATAGTATATGTAAAATTCATGATTTCAGCGTAATTCCCTTCAAAGTAAAATTAGGTAAAGAGCAGAGTTCCTCTCGAAAAGATGAGAATCATAAAACTTGTCAAGGCCGGCTTGTCATTTATGAAGTTAAGGGAGAAGGGCAATATTATCTAATAGATAGGGAGCTTGAAATGTACCTTAAAGCCCCGCCAGCTTTAGCACAAATGCCTGTTGGAGCCGTTTATAGCCTGCAAGCAAAGGGGAAAATTAAATTTTTAGGGGGAATGCCTTACATATATGCAAAGAATCTGGATGATCCAGGAGTCAGAGGTAAAATTACTTTTACCATAGATAATTTTTCCAATTTCTTGCACCATTTAAATCAAGCAGAATTAATTTCCACTATTGCAGAAAATATAGGAACAATTATTGGCCTTCCCATGCCTCGAATAGATCCTTTTACCCATCAAACAGAAATTTTTACAAATGCTGTTTCTTTAGAAATGACTTTTCATCCAGATGGAACATATCTAGGAAGTATGAAGTTATAAGATCTGCGGATGGTAAGGACGTGAGAATTTGACTTTTGTCGAGGGCATCACAAAATCAAGCTTGTGAGATGATTTTCCCCATATCTAAACAATCAATATTTATCATTTATCAATTGTTTGCCAATCAAATTTTATGTGCTTTCTAATATTGATAGGCATTTTACGTTAATAGTTTATGGCTCCTGTTTGGCTTCAATAAATATATCCAATTGTTGTCCAATAAATATATCTTTAACGTTATTTGGCATCGCATATACACACTCAATAATTCTAGTATCAATCAGTTCTGTGCTTTCTCCACTAATTTGTTGCTTCTGTTGTGCATAAGGTTCAAGCCGAACAAACTTTAAAGGGAAATTAATGTCACTATTACTCTTCAAATACGCAGTAGCATTAGACTGAGCATCAAATCTCCATCCATCATTTTCATCGATTTGAACTCTGAGATGCAAGGGTGTGTGATTGCCCATTAAAATTAGGTTGTTCCGGGATGGAGATGATTCAGAAATTTTTTCTCCCAAAAGTATACCAACTTTTAAAATAATTCCCTCTAAGGGCGCTTTTACAGTTAATTGGTCGAAATTTATCATAGCCAGATCTAGCTGAGCTCTTGATTGTGCCAACTCACTTTCTTGAAGTTTTGCTTGGGCTACCAACTTCTCAACAGCAAATCGCCTCTTTTGATGTTCTTCAGAACTGATTGAAAGGCCAGACTTCATTTTTTCAGCTCGTTTTAAATGATCTTCATTTTCACGAAGCATTACAAGCGTCATCTCAAGATTTGATTTTGCCGCATCAACTTGACTTTTCTTTAAATTGATATCAGCAAGAGCAATGGAATTGTCTAGGGAGAACAATGGGGTCCCCTTTTTTACAACTTGACCTTCACTCACATATACTTCCGAAACAATACCACTGGAAAAAGAACCGATACTGATGTTGCGAGTATTAGCTTCTACAAACCCTGTGCCAGAAATATTATGAAGATAGGGAGCTGATGCAGGGTGTGTGCAATCATACATGGGGGGTGAACTGTTTCGGCCCAGTGTAAAAGAAAATATTACCGCCGCACAAAAGCCTACAGCCGCAATTAAAACGAGAAAGTGCTCTTTCCATAAGTAAATGAATGTTTCTTTATTCCCATACCTCTCAAAGAAGGTGAGGACATGATTTTTGAGAAAATTACTCATAATTAGTTTCGATCCTTTCTATTCGGCCATCATCCATATATGCAATACGATCTGCATATTGAAAAATACGGCTGTCATGAGTTACCACCACCAAAGTGGTTTTAAATTTTTTATTTATATGCCGCATGATTTCTAATATTTTTGTTCCAGTTGCATGATCCAAAGCGCTTGTAGGCTCATCACAAATCAGTAAAGATGGTTGATGAACTAATGCACGTGCAATGGCTACGCGCTGTTGTTGTCCTCCAGATAGTTGGGTAGGGCGGCTTTGCATTTTATCTTTTAATTGAACCTCAACAAGAATTTGTTCAGCCACTTTCACTGCTTTATCATGAGGCATTCCATTTATCATAAGAGGGACCGCCACATTTTGCGCTATAGATAACGTTGGAATTAGATTAAACGATTGAAAAATAAATCCTAAATTTTTCGCACGAAATTCCATTAAGTCGTTTGTTGACATGTTCTCATAATGGTGACCTTCAACTTCACACTTACCAAAATCTTGGTGCAAAATGCCTGCAATAATAGAAATGAGAGTTGTCTTTCCGCACCCTGAAGGCCCCACAATCATCAAGAATTCTCCTTTTGAAACTTCCAAATCCACCCCCCGTAAAGCAACAGTTTCAACTTCTCCGGTACTAAAGGTTTTGATTATTCCTGAACATTTTATGGCAAGCATATGCTACCCCCGAAACACGATAGAAGGGTCTACACTCAAGACGCGCCGGATGCCAAGAATAGCAGAGAACATTACAATGATCAGTACACCAATACCAGCAAATAGCAGTAATGAAGGCAACATGAGGAAGGCGAGTACAGTATCATGAACCAGAATGCCAAATATTGTTGTTAATCCCACTCCAATACCATAACCTACAAGGCCAACCACTGTAGCTTGCAGCATTACCATTTGTGCGAGAATCTTGTTTTTTAAACCCATAGCCTTTAAGGCTGCATAATGCTTCAGATTATCTTGCACAAAATTGTAAAATGTTTGCCCTGCAATTGCTGCGCCAACGATAAATCCAAGCAAAATAGAAATGCCGAAGTTAATGGGGATTCCCGTACTTTTCATCCAGTATTTTAAGCTCACTGTTTTAAATTCATCAGCCGTGTAAGCGGATAGTTGTGTTGTTATTTTAATTTTTTCACACAACTCATTTAAATCCTGATCTGGTTTCGCCTTCACAAGGATATATGTTAAGTGGCGGCGTGAAGGAGGGGCATAACGCAAAGCTCGGCTATAGGTCGTATAAACTTGTGGCTGAAGAACAAAGTTACGTGTTGTTTTTACCAAGCCGACAACCACAGCACGCCGATCATTAATTTCAAGAACATCCCCAATTTTTAAGGGGCGGTAATTTTTTGCGTTCGTTTGGACTCTCAGGTGAGTTCGAGCGGCTTCTTGATCGACAAAAATAGCATCATTACGTCTAAAATCAGAAAGATTCCCTGCAATAATTTTATAGGGGGCTCCCACAAGTGTAGCGTCATCAACTCCTGTCATATCAATAGTCTTTGTCCGACCATCAGGCAATTTTACGCGCATTAGGTTTTTAAAAAGCGGAGCTGCCCACGCCACTCCGCCAATTCCACGAACCCTCCATAA
>JAIESE010000055.1 GCA_019746225.1 Alphaproteobacteria bacterium
ATTCTTTTCATCACATCAGATCCCGTTCCATAACCAATCATAATGGGAAACAACCCTGCGAGAATGATGGCAACAGTCATTGATTTTGGCCGCACACGCATGACAGCCCCTTCAATGATGGCTTTTTTTAAATCTTTAACTGATTTTAGCTTCCCATTCTCTTCATGCTGTTTGATAGCCATATTGAGGTAAATCAGCAGAACCACCCCAAATTCAGCGGCAATACCTGAAAGCGCAATGAACCCGACATCAACAGCTACAGATAAGTTATATCCGAGTAAGTATACGAACCAGAACCCTCCAATAACGGCAAAGGGTAACGTAACCATAATCAGCAGTGGCTCAACCCAACGACGAAAAATGGCATAGAGGAGAAGAAAAATACTTAACAGGGTGAGAGGCACAATCATCAACATGCGTTGGTTGGCACGTTGCATAGATTCATATTGCCCCGCCCATGTTAAAGAGTAACTTGCAGGCAGCTTGAAATTCGCTTGAAGATAACTTTGCGCTTCTCTAATGTAAGACCCAATGTCTTGGTTTTGAACATCGATGTAGACCCACCCACTGGGACGGGCATTTTCAAGACGCAACATCGTTGGTCCATCAATCAGTTTAATATGGGCAATAGCTTCCAAGGGGATAAGCGCCTTGGTAGGTGTGAGGATAGGAAATTGCCGAATCTTCTCTATAGAATCTCGCCACTCCAAAGGATAGCGGATGTTGATGGGGTATCGCTCAACACCCTCCACACTCTCTGTTATGGCCTCTCCCCCAATTGCGGTATTAATGACGTCTTGAATATCATTAACGTTTAAACCGTAACGAGCTGCTTCAGCACGTTTTATAGAGATATCAAGATACCGTCCTCCTTCAAGTCGCTCAGCATAAACGGAACTAGTCCCAGGGAGTTTTCGCAAAATACTTTCGACCTCTTGACCAATGGCGTTTATCGTCTTGAGATCAGGTCCTGTGATTTTTAGCCCTAAAGCTCCTTTGATCCCCGTAGACAACATCTCAATACGATTCCTAATGGGTTGTACCCACAAATTTACAAGACCTGGAACTTTGACTTTTTCATCGAGTTCAGCAATAAGCTTCTCAATGGTCATGCCCGATCGCCATTCAGAGGGGTCCTTCAATTGAACTGTTGTCTCCAGCATTTCTAGAGGTGCCGGATCGGTTGCCGTTTCGGCTCGACCCATCTTACCGAATACACTTTTGACCTCAGGAATTTGAGCGATCATTCTATCGGTTTGTTGCAATAATTGGCTCGCTTTTCCGATGGAAATACTCGGGAAAGTACTTGGCATATAAAGCAGATCACCTTCTTGCAACGGGGGCATAAATTCTGAACCGATTTTAGCAAGGGGGTAGAGGGTCAGTCCTAACAGGATAACAGCAGCTAATAAGGTTGTTTTCGGGAACTCAAGCACAGGTTGAATGGTTTTATGATAGACCTTGATGAGGTAACGATTTAGAGGATTCTTCTCTTCAGAAGGAAGGTTCCCCTTTATCAAAAAAACGATCAGAGCTGGGACAAGTGTAATGGATAATCCTGCTGCTGCCGCCATGGCATAGGTTTTGGTAAAAGCCAAAGGAGAGAACAACAAACCTTCTTGTCCTTGAAGCGCAAAGATGGGCAAGAAGCTGATGGTAATAATGAGTAAGCTAAAGAACAAGGGAGGACCAACTTGAATTGCTGCCTGGTGAACGATACTTAGGTGATTGGCAGATGTCATTTTTTTCTTAGGGTTTTTATGCCGCCAAGTTTCGAGATGTTTATGAATATTCTCAACCATCACGACGGAAACATCCACCATGGCACCAATAGCAATAGCGATACCACCCAGGGACATAATGTTGGCGGTAATTCCTTGATAATACATCACGATAAAGGCTGTCAGAATGCCCAACGGTAGCGTGAGAATAACCACAAAGGCGGAACGTAAATGGAGTAAGAAAGCTAAGCATACCAAGGCCACAATTAAGCATTCTTCAAATATTTTTTCGAATAGGTTTTTAATTGATCGTTCTATGACGCCTGAGCGGTCATAAGTAGTAACAATCTCCACACCTTCTGGTAGCCCCTTCTTTAAACTGCTCAGCTTATCCTTTACCCCTTGAATTGTCTCAAGCGCATTCTTACCAGAACGCATCACAATAATACCCCCGACCACTTCACCCTGCCCGTTTAGTTCTGCAATCCCTCTTCTTTGCTGAGGCCCGAGTTGAATGGTAGCTATATCCTTCAGAAAGGCGGGCGTACCGTTTTTACTGAGACCAACAGGAATTTGCTCAACATCCGCAAGGGATCGTATGAATCCATCTGTGCGTAAAATATATTCAGATTCCGCGAGTTCCAGAACCGACCCCCCACCAGTTGTATTTGCTGCTTTGACCTTCTCCATGATCTCCTTAATGGATAAACCCAGAGCTCGAAGAGCATTTGGATTCAGGACAATTTGATATTCCTTAACCATTCCGCCAATGGTTGCTACTTCAGCAACGCCCGGTACCGTACGAAGTTCAAACTTTAAGAACCAGTCTTGAAGGCTGCGTAATTGAGAGATATCTTTTTTGCCTGTTCGATCAACAAGGGCATATTCGTAAATCCACCCAACGCCTGTGGCATCTGGCCCAAGCTCAGGGCGAACACCTTGAGGAAGTTTACTGGTAGCTTGATTGAGGTATTCTAAAACACGTGACCTTGCCCAATAAAGATCGGTTCCTGGTTCAAAAAGAATATAAACAAACGAATCCCCAAAGTAAGAATAACCTCTGACTGTTTTAGCAGCAGGAACTGCCATCATGGTCGTAGTTAGGGGATAGGTGATCTGCTCTTCAACGACTTGGGGCGACCGCCCCTGGTAACTGGTTCGAACAATCACTTGAACATCGGATAAGTCAGGTATGGCATCAACAGAGGTCTTTGCAGCAGTATAGATACCCCACACGGACAACAGAACGGCACAAAACAGAACAGCCTTGCGGTAGTGCAATGACCAGGTAATGATTTGGGCTATCATGAACCATGTCCCATGGAGGAATGGTCCATAGCGGAATGATCAGTGGAGGCAGGCGGCGTTTCCAAACGTTGCAAAGCTGATTTCATATTCACTTCAGAATCAATGAGAAATTGTGCAGAGGCAACGACCCTTTCTCCTTTCTTGAGACCTGAAACAATCTCTATTTGTCCCGAGGTTTCAATTCCTGTAACAATTTTGCGAGTCTGAAATTTTCCTTCACCTAAAGCCACAATCACATGTTGTCTACCACTTTCCCAAATGATTGCTTCTGTGGGAATGTGGAGGGCCTGCTTGGGTGCACCCTGAAATTCAACAGCGACAAACATATTGGGTTTGAACAAGAACTCAGGATTGGACAAACGAACCCGAACCTTCGCTGTTAATGAAGTGGGATCAATCTCTGGATAAATATAATCGACTTTGCCCTGCTGACTTAGAGCAGAACGAGGGAATGTGATTTTTGCTTCTTGGCCTATCTTTACTGATGAGAGTTGTGCGGGAAAAATTTCAGCAATCACCCACACTTGCGAAAGGTCTGTCAAGCTCATGATGGTGGTCTCAGGCTTAACCCACATACCCTCTCGAATATTGAGAGCATCAATGTAACCTCTTTTGGGCGCATAAACGGTTACTAATGGGTTGTCTTGTTTTGTTTTTTCAAGTTCCGCAATTTGTTTTTCAGAAA
>JAIESE010000056.1 GCA_019746225.1 Alphaproteobacteria bacterium
AACACGACACTTCTATTTGGGAGAAAGGTGACATTTGAACTGAATTATCGAGGGGACATCTGAATTGACCGTTGACAAATCATATATTATCTCGATTGCTGGTCTCCCCCTTACTCCTTTTCCTTACTCTTATATAAGCCCCAACTTAGGCGGCTTTAGGCTTTTTTACCTTCAAAGCATGTTGCTCATTAAACCATGCGTTGACGTCCTTCGTGAAAAGGAGAATCAGGGCAACAACTTGAGCAAGAGTTAAGATGATGTGGAAGCTACTCTGGAGTATTGAATGATCAAAATCCTCTACGATTGTTGGCAACCATGTGCGTAGACCCATAAATAACAATAATATGAAAAGAAGGCGAGCCACCTTATCCCCAGTCGATATATTCTTTGCGACCCATATTTGGAATAGGAAGACCACGCAAGCAATACCAATGACCTTAAAAAACTCATTATTCATAAAGGAGCTTTCGGGCATTTGGAAAATATCGTAACACCAGCGAATGATGTTAAGCGCAATTGTAACCCAAATAATACGCACAGCAAGGAGAACGTTTTTGGGCGTTTGTGAAATAGTTTGATTGTCAGCCATATATTGCTTCCTTTACGGTGAGTTATAGATGGCTACATTCTATCCATGATCGATAAAAGTTGTCTAATCAAAATTTAGCTTTGGAGATAGACAGACAGACCTTTTCCTAGCGCGCAATCTCAGGCTTAGCTCTTTCAAGCCTCTCAAAAGCTCTTCCCATTTTTGGGTGAGATTCTTTCTCTTGGACAGCTTTATGGGGCTGTGAAGCGGCAATGGGGCCCTTCTCTTCCCACTGTTCAATCTTTTGTTCGGGAATTTCAGGTTCCGCCACACCTTGTGGTTCTGGAGACTCCCTTTCAGCTTTCATCATCGAGCGTGCATCAAAGGTTTCCAGTTTTCGTTCTTTTCGAACGTTCTTGTTATAATCCTCAGCGATTATGTTGTACCCATGGATGGCAGCTTCGACATTGCCTTGCATAACTTCCAGAGCATACAAAGCAGCGCCACGTGGGTTAATTTTGCCATCATCAGGGCCTTGGGAAAGCTGATGAAGATGTGCTGCTGCCGCATTTAAGTACGTTTCTTGATCTTTGGGTGACATTTTATCAAATTTCGCTATATCAAAATCAATCACAGGGAAAGGCTTGTCGCTTATGTCCGTGACAGTTAGATGAGAATTGGAATCTTGTCCTTCCTTTTGAGCTTGACGAATCGCATTATAAAAATGTTCTGGATTGCTGTTGTACGTTTCAGCCATTTCATTGTAACGGTGTACAGCTGCCTCATTAAGGCCCTTGTTCTCATTTATGGCGCTTTTTGCTGCCCCGCTGGCATTGGGGACCATAATATCTGGGCCTTTAGATATTTTATCTAATTGATTGATGGCTTGGCTTTTATACACATTCCATTTGAAGGGCGTCATTGATTTGCGCTTATTAGCGTCAAAGTCAATCAATGGAAACGTTTTTTGTGAAGCTTTCTTTTTGTTGAGCGCGATTTGTTCTTGAATCGTTAACCCTTTTTTCTTTGGTTCACCTGTCGAAGAGATTGGATTCTTAGGATAAGACGTTGGCGTCTCTGCCTGAGTAAGAGTTATTATTAAAGAACTGCTCATCATAAGGGAACTTAAAGTTAGACCTATGAATTTGTTGGATACTTTGATAACCATGTCATCTCTCCAGTATATAGAAAATATTGTATCTTTGATAATACTGGGTACATGTTTATTTTTGGTTAACTTTTAGGAACATTCCGTGCCCCAGCCCAATCGACAAGAACGACACGTTCGTTGCCAACAACCCAGGCGTCATGCCCTGCAGGCAAAAGGGAGACATCTCCTGGTTTTGTGTCAATTTCTGTCCCATCTTCCATGACTATATGAAGGCGTCCTGAGAGTTGGCATTGGAATTGAGGAGTTTCAGATAATCTCAACTTGGCAGCGTCTTTCACGTGGGTGGACCAGCGCCAACCAGGCTCCAGGGTCATGAGCTCCATGCTCCCCTTCCCCACCTTAACGTGTTCAACCTTACCTTTGTTGAATTTTTGTACATCTGCATGTGACTTCTTAGGCTTTGTTGGTGTCTTTGTCATGAGATCCTCCTTCAGAAATGATAAAATCTTATTAGGATAGTTTATCATTTAGGAGTTTCTAAATGATTAAGGAGGGAATTTATATTAAAGCCAGGTCGTGTTATCCCTTTGATACTTGAATAACCAAGGCATAAGCATGGGGATAGGGGTGGTCAAAGAAGCTATAATAGCCATGATTGTCAAATTGGCCAAAGAAGACTTGTATATCCTTAGTAAATCCATGATGTTGCAAAAATCCCATTTGAGTGTACATAAGGGACCGAGAATCTGTGATCGAAAAGCGCTCCCGTGATGTGTATTCACTATGATCAACGGTGAAGCGGTCTCCGGTTTTCTTGAGATTTGATTTTATTTGTCCAAATAAGATTTTGTCTTTTTCTTCTCTAAAGGTTACATATTCTTCAGGATTTAATCTGTCTTTTGCGAGGCCATCCATATCAAGAGTAAAAGCACAGGTCGATTCTTTGCTTGCTATCAAAGACATTTCCGAAGACGTTAAATAAGATTTTGCAAAGCTGAAGATAGGATTATAAAATTGTGTAAATTTGAAAAGGAGTGTCCCTTTAGGGCCAAGTAACTTGTTGTAATAGTGATATATAGAAATATAATTTTTTGTTTTAAAAACCATGTTTGCATATTTACTAAAGGATAAATCAGTCCCGTCACTGAGAAAGATGGCAGGTTGATGAGGACCTGCTTCAGCTGTCTTGAAAAGATGATTTTGGGGGCCTGCATATTCAGAATCCTCATCAATAGGTAATGTTGACGTTACATTGTTGATATAGAACCGTTTAAACAATACGCCAAACTTATTACAAACTAAGGAAAGCTGATGAAGAAGCTTTCGATCAAAACCGCTTCCTACGATACTGAGATGCTTTGATCCTCAACGTTGTGCGCTTTAAGATCTGGGTTGATGATGAGAATAGCCGGATTGAGTTTCCCCTCCCCTTCCCCTTTCTTAATAATTGTTGTATTTCCGTACGTATGAGTTCCCCCAATTTGGCATTCGGTAAGGTTTCGAAACATGTTTTGCACTTTTTGTGTACGCTCATTGTCATTCTCGAGCAGCTCCTTTAAATCGATAACAATACCATGAATAGGGAGCACTGTTAGTATTCCAATCGTAAGAGAGCATATAGGGAGTAATGATCTAAACATGGCGTTATTTCCTTTGCGTTTAATGAAATCCATATAGCATATTATGCCTATTTCTTATGTGATTCCTCTAATGAATTCATGGTGGCTTTTACTTGTAACATTTTGTCAAAGATCTCCACGATATTTTCGATGTCCTCCAAGGTGGATAATTCTTCTTTGTTTTTGGCCTCTTTCAATGAGATAGCCAATTGATCAGCTTCACTCTTGGACTCCATTGAAATCGATGCTTGTAGTCTTTCCATGACTTGTATACGTAATCGTATCCCTTCTTGATCAACACTTTCCTTAGGTTCGCTGTTGAGCTTTTTTGACAACTTTACAAGTCTGGCTTGCTCTTTCTTTCTCGCTGACTCTTGAGCTTTCATTATTTCAAGGTCACCGTTGAGGGATTCCCAGATATTCGTTTGCAAGGCAACCTCATCAGCAAAAATCTGTCTTAAGAAGTATAAGTGATCCTGATCTAAACTCAAGATGATAACCTGAGCAAGCTCTTCATCATGGTGGTGCAAGGTGAAAATTGAGCGAAGTACTTGTTCCAACTCTTCAGGTGGTCTTTGCTTTCTCGAAACAACTCGAAAGGCAACATTTTCAAGTCTGTTCATTTTTACGCCTACATCCTCTCGTAAATCTTCTTCAAAGGTAATATGAGGCTCATCCCGTGAAGCAAAATCAGGATCCATAGCCGTTGTTGGAGCCAAAAATATCATTAAAAGTGCAATAGCCAAGAGTTTTGCGAACATTATGTTCCCCATTTTTATTATTATTGAAGTGCGCGCTCACGCTCTTTCATCCATTACCATGGGAACACTTGCACGTCAAACTGATATCGCTCGAATTCCTCCAATCACGGCATCTTATATACTTTCAATTTTATTAAAAATATAGGTAAAATACTTATAGCTAAGGTTCGCCCTATTAGGAAAATAAATGTATTATATCGCCTTTAAAATGCTTGTGGGAGATCGAGGAAAATACCTTGGGATCATTATTGGAGTCTCTTTTGCCTCCCTTATCATGACGCAACAACCGAGTATTTTTACAGGCATCATAACCCGTACATACAGTTTCATCACGGATATTACCCTGCCAGACATTTGGGTTATGGATCCAAAAGTGCAATATATCGATGATGGCAAGCCCCTTCCCGTCACTGATCTCTATCGGGTAGCGGGAGTTGACGGGGTGGAATGGGCAAAGCCCTTGCTTAAAACTAATATACAAGCGCGTTTGCCCAATGGTGCCTTTCAATCCTGCAATCTCATTGGCATCGATGATGCAACCCTCATAGGGGCCCCCGCAGAAATGGTTGAAGGAAAAGTTGGGGATTTGCGTCGCAATGATAGTGTCATTGTCAATTTAGAAGGAGCTCAATCCAAGCTTGCCGGCGCACCAAAATATCCAGGAGGGCCAAAAGTGCCTCTCAAGGTTGGCGATGTCCTAGAACTGAACGATCATTATGTCATTACCGTGGGCATTGCTGTTACGACGCGCACGTTTCAATCTCAGCCGGTTATTTATACAACATACTCGAGGGCTATTCAGTATGTTCCCCCTCAACGTAATAATTTGACATACATTTTGGTCAAGGCAAAACCAGGGGAAAATTTGAACGTGTTGACAAAACGGATCAAAGATCGCACAAGACTTCAGGCCTATACTCGGGATGAATTCATCGAGATGTCTGTTCGATACTATTTGAAAAATACGGCTTTGCCAATCAATTTCGGGGCCTCTGTCATCTTAGGTTTTTTGGTAGGTGCGGCCATTGCCGGACAAACATTTTATAATTTTACCATGGAAAATTTGCGCTATTTTGGCGTTCTGAAAGCCATGGGGACGAGTCAACGTACCCTCATCAAAATGATTTTGAGTCAAGCAGGTCTTGTGGGCATTATCGGATATGGTCTCGGACTCGGTGGAACATCGCTCTTTGCTTGGGCGACCAACAATTCTGTTTTGGCTTTCCGCTTTACTTGGCAATTGTTTTTGTTCAGCATCATTGGCGTCATGATTATTTGCGCTTTCGCAGCTTTCATCAGTATTCGAAAGGTATTTAAACTTGAAGCCGCTGTCGTGTTCCAAAGTTAAGGGGACGACCATACTCATGAAATCCACCAAATATGCTGTCGAATGCCAAGAAATTAAAAAAGTATATAACACAGGAGAGAATCAAGTCCAGGCTTTGCGCGGCATTAATTTAAAAGTGATTGAGGGGGAGCTTCTTATTTTAGCCGGTCCTTCTGGGTGTGGAAAAACAACGCTGATTTCCATAATTGCAGGGATTTTACATCAAACGGAGGGAGGCTGCTCTCTTTTTGATGAAGATGTTAATAACATGACCGAGACCGATCGATTGCTTTTTCGTGCGCAAAATATTGGGTTTGTCTTTCAGCAATTCAATCTCATGCCAACACTGACCGCTGCTGAGAACGTGGCCATTCCCTTGATCATCAATAATGTCCCTTTAAACGAATCCATTTCTAGAGCTGCCAAACTTCTTGCTCGAATGGGCCTGGAGGGTCGGCAGGAATCCTTGCCAAAGCAACTTTCAGGAGGACAGCAACAAAGGGTTGCTATTGCCCGGGCCATTATCCACAACCCAAAACTGGTGGTTTGCGATGAGCCGACCAGTTCTTTAGATGCAGAGACAGGACATAAAGTTATGGAAATTATGAAGTCTCTGGCGGCTGAAAATAACAGAACCATTATTGTGGTTACCCATGATGCCCGTATTTTCGGATTTGCGGATCGCGTGGCGCGAATGGAAGATGGTCGTATAAACAATATTATTAGTTCAAAAAAGGCAATATCTCATGAGCTTTAAAATTTTTATTTCACGGTTTCTGCGCCAGGGTCTTGAGAAATTCCATCACTTTCGACAGAATAAATTTAGTTTTGACATCACATTGGGACTTCTCGCCTGTCTTGGAATAATTGGGGGGTTCATTCTCGTTTATGATGGCAGGCGCCCTCCCCGCACGGCGCACCCCATTACCCAACCAGCTGCCTCGTATTACAAGCATTTTATCGCAGGTTCAGGGATTGTTGAGTCCATGAGTGAGAACATTGAAGTGGGGACACTTGTTAGTGGCATTATTGATAAGGTACATGTTGAGGTTGGGAACAAAGTAAAGGCGGGAAGCCCCTTATTTTCTTTAGACAATCGGCAAGCATGGGCTGATATTACAACCCAAAAGGCTGCCGTTGGAAAGGCAACTGCCTCCTTAAACCAGGCAGAAGCAGCCCTCAAGGATGCACAAGACAAATATCAACTGGCCAAGAATGTTACGGATCGTCGGGCCCTCAGTCGGGATGAATTTCTCAGTCGAGAAAATGCTTATAGTATTGCCATGAGCGCCCATGCAGCGGCTAAAGCAGATCTAGCTGTCGCCAAAGCCACCCTGGCACGTAGTCAGACGAATCTTGATATATTAACGGTCAAAGCACCCATTGATTGTGAGGTCTTACAAATCAACATTCATCCAAGCGAATTTGCCCTCGCTGGACCGTTAGTCACGCCCCTCATGTTGATTGGGAATGTTGATGATAAGTTTGTTCGCATGAGCATTGATGAAAATGATGCTTGGCGCTTTTCCCCCGGCGCTTCTGCAATTGCCTACCTTCGAGGCAATAGCGCCTTTCGAATTGACTTAGAGTTTGACCATCTAGAACCCTATGTGCTGCCAAAAAGACAACTGACCGGTGATTCGAGTGAACGGGTGGATATTCGTGTTCTTCAGCCTATATATAAGTTTAAGGAGAACCCACCCATATCTGTCTATATTGGCCAGCAGGTTGATGTGTTTATAGAAGTTCCTGAGTCCTTATCCTATGAAAACATGGGTGGCAAGCAAAGGGCGAATTCATGAAGATTTACTTCATCCTTCCTCTCTTGCTTTTGGGAAGTTGCGTTGGTCCTGATTATGAACGCCCTAATATCCCTATGCCAAAAGCTTGGAAGAATCAGGCTCAGCCCGTTCCATCTCAACAAATCATTGAAACAGCTTGGTGGCAGAATTTTCAGGATTGTACATTGGAGCAATTGGTTGATGAAGCCTCTAAAAGCAACCTGGATTATATGAGTGCGCTGGCCCGTGTGAGAGAAGCCCGTGCTAATTTATCAGGTGTAGAAGCCCTCCTGTTCCCCACCATTAATGGCATTGGGGAAGCCTCTCGATCTTATTCGGGGAAGAATGTGCCAAGAAATCCTTCAGCAGGATCATCATCTTCACAAATAGGTAACGCAAGCACGGCCCAACAAAAAGTATACATGTTGGGTTTTGATGCGACTTGGGAGCTCGACTTCTTCGGGGCTATTCGACGGGGGGAAGAAAGCGCTCTTGCATCATTCGAGTCGGTTATAGATTTATCTCGAGACACATTGTTAACTTTAGTTGCTGAAATTGCCAGAAATTACATCACCCTTCGAAGCGACCAACAGCAACTTGAAGATGCGCAAGCAATTGTTGATCTATGGACGGATAATCTTTCCCTCATCACCAAACTTGAGAAGTCCGGACTCAACAGTAAAATCACAACAGAAGCCGCGATAAGTTCGCGAGATCAGGCGCTGGCCGCAATTCCCACTCTTGAAGGGAATATCAAGGCATCGATACACCGTTTAAGTGTTCTATTGGGCAAAGACCCGACTGCTCTTTATGACCGTCTTCAATCCAAAGGGAGGATCCCCCATACGCCTGATACGGTTATAGCTGGCCTTCCTTCAGATTTAATTCAACGTCGTCCTGATATACGTTCGGCAGAACGCCTGCTTGCGGCTTCAACCGCAGATATTGGCGTTGCCATTGCTGCTCTTTTCCCTCATTTTCAGCTCACCGGAAATTATTTGTTTGAGCGCAATAAACCATCCCGGATTTTTACCCCCCAGAGTCAATTTTGGCAATATGCCCTTAATTTTAGTGTCCCTATCTTCGACTTTGGCAAAATCCAAGCCGGGATAGATGCTCGGTATGCGCAAAAGGATGAAGCCTGTCTTACCTATCAAAAGGCAATCCTCACAGCCTTTGAAGAAGTTGAAAATGGTTTGGTCAATTTTGCTAAAGAATCCAACAGATTCAAGCAATTAAAGGCTCAAGCTGACGCTCAAGAGCGTGCCTATAAGCTGACCAACTCGCGCTATAAAGGTGGCTTAAACAGTTATTTGGACGTAATCATTGCAAAAATTGCTTTGTTAAATACAAAAATCACGTCCACCATAAGTCAAGCAACAGTCTCTTTAAACCTCATCGCTCTTTATAAGGCTCTGGGTGGTGGCTGGGAAGTATATGAGCCAGCAAAAGAAAAGAGTTCATGCGAATAAACCTATTCCTTTTTAGTTTGAGACGGCAATCATCAATCCAATATAGTTTTCATTCTTGTTAAAAAACTGTCCGTGTCTCGATTTGCCAACAGAATAATCTATTAAAAATTGCAAATGCCTTCCTCGCCAAACGGGGCTCCCTAATTGCAAGCCGGTACGGACATTTAGGCTTGATTTGAAGTTATTCTGACTCCAAAAGTGGGTATGAATACCACCTACGAATCGCGTTGAATTGAACAAAAATGCTTCCTCTGAAATAAAATCCACCCCTGCTTCTAACGTGAATGGCTTGATGTAGCTTGGATCCCGATGAACGAGGTATCCAAAAGCAATATATGGTCTAAAGGAATTGATTTTATAGGCTGTAAACCACTTAAGAGTTTCATAACTGAGATTTATTCTTCTGTTCAGATAATCAGGTCGACTTATGAGAAACTCATCCCCTAAATGCGAGCTTAAATGAGAAACCTGAAATAAATTTTGCCATGCTTTATCATAGTTTACAGAGAGACCTACGCCTATAAAGTAATCTGAATTAATTAATTTTGTTGGAAAAGAGTGAATATCCATAATTCCAAAAAGTCCAGCTTGAACCCCTAGTTCATATTGCCATTGATTTTGTTTATACCGAAGAAGGGATAAGTTTTCACCGAAGGATAAATTAAAAATTTTCTTTCCGTATATATTTTTAAAATGCTTTTGATAACCTGCAGAAAATTTTGGCCACTTCGGATCCGCAATAGGTGAATCATATATTGCGCCTGGGGGCAAAATCTTAAGAGAAGATTGCTTTTCATGCATTTTAACAGGGCATCCTTTAGGGGCTGTGCCTGGTAAGCTAGAATGATCTGAAGATATTTCTATATGGTCAAAAAGGGATGATTCGTTTAATCGATTCAAAAGTTTAGCTTTAATGACCGGATCAAGATCTTTGTGTTTCACAATCAAATTAAGATTCTTATTGTCTAAATGTATTTCAATTGTTTCGTTTGGTGCGAGCTCATGAATGATAGACGTGGTATAGCCCATGATATAATCATCCGTGTGGCCATAACATTTGGTTGAAACTAATGTGATTAACATGAAGAGAATAGATATCGTTTGATGGGATCTTCCGACCCAATTGATTAAATTATTTAACATACTGTTTCCTTAAAATATGAGATACCATTATTGTAATTATATTTCTTTTAAATATAATGGCGCTTGTTGAGAACATTGATATATTGTGACTCAGAAATCCTAAATCTCACCCCCATAAGAGGAAGATTTAGGACTCTTGAGTTTGCTATTTGTAACAGAATAAAATATTATTATTTTTTAAGTTCAATTCCATTGTCTTTTAAAAATTTCTTGACTTCTTTTTCAGCTTTATCTTTGTCATAGCCATATTTTTGCTGTAAAATGCCATGAAGCTCTTGCAATGATCCTTCCACTTTAAGAAGATCATCGTCAGTGATCTTTCCCCATTGCTTTTTCATCTTCCCCTTAATTTCGTCCCAGCGACCTTGAAGAATATCTTCATTAACGACAGGAAGAATTGAGGATGTCTTATTGTCTTGAGAACTATTAGTTGGGGCTTCTTGAGGTTGAGTTGCTGCTAAAACGAAATTAGATGAGATAGAAACTAACAGGACAACTGTTGATATTTTTACTATTTTTTTCATTATTTTTTCCACTTCTATGGTTAATACTATATGCTAAGATGCAATTCAATAGTCAGTTTAAACACTCTATTTTATTAACATAATAACTTTCTAACTATAAGCGCCCAGTGAGGAGCAAAACAATAAGAATAATCACTAAGATTCCCACGCCACCGCTCGGACCGTAGCCCCAAGATTGACTGTGAGGCCATGTTGGGAATGCTCCTACAAGTAAGAGAATAAGAATAATTAATAAAATTGTGTGCATCTCTGCTATTCCTTTGAAATAATGTTATGTCCTTTTAAAAACTCCAGAATCTCTTTTTGTGCTTGGTCCTTCTTATACCCGTGTCGTTGTTGAATGACACCTGAAAGTTCCTCGATGGACCCCTTCATTTTTTCTAAATCATCATGGGTAATTTTGCCCCATTGATGTCTAACTTTCCCTTTTAATTCGTGCCAATATCCCTGCATTAAATTCTCATCCATAGCTATTCCTTTCTAATAATTACCCACAAAAATTTTGGGTTGAAGAACAACCATAGGCTTTATATACAATTATAGATACATTTAAATAATTTACTAGCCTAAATTAAATGCATTGTTTAGGCACAATGAATCTCTAAAGAATCCTGCCTTTAAGCAACACATCGACGACTTCAGGGTCAGTGAGGGTAGATGTGTCTCCGAGATTTGAGATATCGCCTTCGGCAATTTTGCGCAAGATTCGTCGCATGATTTTGCCGGAACGGGTCTTAGGTAAGTTGTCTGCCCACTGAAGATGATCAATCGTGGCAATGGGGCCAATGGCTTTTCGAACCCATTGAATGAGATCTTTACGGTGGGTGTCCGATGGCTCAATTCCCTTTTTCATGACAACGTAAGCATAAATCCCTTGACCCTTAATATCATGAGGAAAGCCAACCACGGCACACTCGGCGATCATCGGGTGTGACTCCAAAGCCCCTTCTACTTCTGCCGTGTCAAGACGATGGCCGGAAACATTTAATACGTCATCTACCCGGCCAATAATCCAATAATCGCCATCACCATCACGCGTACAACTATCGCCTGCAAAATAGGCGCCTGGAACTATGGAAAAATAGGTTTGGATGAAGCGATCGTGATCTCCATAGATCGTGCGGGCTTGGCCTGGCCAAGAATCTTCGATGATCAAGTTCCCTGTAGCTTCCCCTTCGAGGCGCGTCCCATCAGGGGCTGCGATGGCAGCTTTAATACCAAAGAACGGATGCGTCACGGACCCCGGCTTTTGGGGCGAGACATACGGAATAGGACTCAACAATATCCCCCCCGTCTCCGTCTGCCACCAAGTATCCACAATAGGACAACGACTTGCACCAACCACATCATGATACCAGGCCCAGGAAGTTGGATCGATCGGTTCCCCTACAGATCCAAGCAGAGTCAAGCTCTTGCGGCTTGAACTTTTCACGGGCGCATCCCCTTCCCTCATAAGGGTTCGAATGGCCGTTGGGGCTGTATAGAATATCTCAACTTTATGGCGGTCAATAACCTCCCAAAAACGGGATGCGTTTGGGTAAGTGGGAATGCCTTCAAACATGACCACCGTCGCTCCATTCGCTAAGGGACCATAGACGATGTATGTGTGACCAGTGATCCACCCAACATCCGCCGTACACCAATAGATCTGACCGGGGTGGTAGTTGAAAATAACTTGGTGAGTAAGAGAAGCGAACACCATATACCCCCCCGTAGTATGCAACACGCCTTTCGGTTTGCCGGTGGAGCCGGATGTATAAAGAATAAACAACGGATCTTCCGCGCCCATGGGTTCGATAGGACAATGGGAAGAGGCACGTTCAACTTCCTCATGATACCAACGGTCCCGGCCCTCAATCCAAGGAATTGGGTTACCGGTGCGCCTTAAAACAAGAACCGTATCCACCGTATGACTTGCGCAAAGAGTAAGGGCTTCGTCCACATTCTGCTTAAAAGGCAAAATCCGCCCTCCCCGTATGGCTTCGTCGGATGTTATAACCAATTTAGGAGAACAATCGTCGATACGATTGGCGATCGATTGAGGAGAGAATCCGCCAAACACAACGGAATGGACAGCCCAGATGCGCGCACAGGCTAACATTGCGGCGGTGGCTTCGGGGACCATGGGCATATAAATAAGGACGCGATCGCCCTTCCCTACCCCATGAGCCTTTAGAACATTCGCAAGACGGCAGATCTCCTCATGAAGCTCCTGATAGGTGAGACGGCGCACATCTCCTGGGGTGTCTCCCTCCCAAATAATGGCGGTATCTTGCGCACGGGACGGAAGATGCCGGTCCACACAGTTATAGCAAGCATTTAAGGTACCATCCTCATACCACTTAATTGATATATTGGGTGCGTCAAAAGAGGTATTCTTAATTTTTGTAGGAAACGAAATCCAATCTAGACGCTTAGCCTGGTCATGCCAAAACGACTCCGGATCTTTAATGGATTGGTCATAAAGTAACTCGAATTTCTTGCGGTCCATAGATCTTATCTCCTTCTTCATTCAAAGATGCCATAGGATCCTTACGTGATGCAATGCGAAGAAAGAAGGCCTTAATTAATTCTTCATTTACAGATTCTATACTTCTCCTATGGCAGATATCAATTGTTGGAGAGGTCATTATGGGTAGGTTAGATAATAAAGTTGCTTTCATTACCGGTGCTGGCATGGGCATGGGGCGCAGTGAAGCCATTCTTTTTGCCCATGAAGGAGCCTCCGTTATTGTTTGCGATATCAATGAAAAGGCAGGCCATGAAACGACGAAGATGATCGAAGATAACGGTGGTAAGGCTCTTTTCATTAAAATGGATGTCTCCAGGGAAAGCCAGTGGATTAAGGCCATTGAGGATAGCATCAGGGCCTTTGGAAAAATCGACATTCTTGTTAATAACGCAGGAATACTCCTTTTCAAGGCTTTGGAGGATACATCTTGTGAAGAGTGGGAAAAGATATTCTCCGTGAATGTGACGGGTGTGTTTTTGGGATGCAAACATGTGGTGCCCGCGATGCAAAAGGCTGGCAGCGGCTCGATCATTAATATTTCCTCGATTTATGGACTCATTGGTGCGCCATCCTGTGCTGCTTATGAAGCTTCCAAAGGGGCGGTTCGCTTGCTTACCAAAGCTGCAGCTTCAGACTTAGCCAAATACAACATAAGAGTCAATTCCATTCACCCCGGCCTCATTGATACGCCCATGACCGCAGGTATCATCAAGGATCCTAAAGCAACCAAACAAGTCTTATCCGCAACCATCATGAATCGGCCTGCCAATGCTATTGAAGTGGCTTGGCCTGTGTTAATGCTGGCCTCAGATGATTCTTCTTACATGACGGGGAGCGAACTTGTCGTGGATGGGGGGTATACGGCTCGATAGCCAAGGCCTTTGTAGCATGGGTTTAAATCTCACCTATTAATACTATATTATTAATTAGGATGGAGGTGAGGATAATGTGCAAACTACGCGACTGGGTGGTATTTTTGGCTGGTGTTGAATTTTTTCATACACTCGTCCATGTTATGATGCCCCATGTAATGAGTCTGCCAATGGACATGAAGGTCATGGTTATGACATCTACGATGAATACTTCTGCAATCATCGTAAATGCTGTGATCACGGTTATGTTGATATGGTGGGCAAGGAGACTGCGCTGAGGTTGAAAGTGATTGTCAGTCTCTTGGATTCTCAAGTGAGCTAGAGCTATTGGCTGCCCTGGGTGGTGGTGTATTGACTATTCCAATCCTAAACAATTATATCCTTCATTAAAATGTCCCCCTCTTAAAGTTTGATTAAAAGGTAAATTCGCAAATTAATGATGCTTCCCCATTCCCTCAAATAGAATTTTGGCAGCAACAATTCCAGAGCGGACCGCCCCTTCTATATGTCCTTCTGATCCGTCTAATCTCGTATGTTCACCAGCGAATATAAAACGGTTGTTGTCAATTGGCTCTGCAAATCGAGCCATTCCTTTGTAATGGGTAGCCTGACTCAATAAATCAAAATTCATTCCCTCAACATGAGCAGAATAGCTTCCTTTTGCAAATTCATCTTGATGCCAATTTTTAATCACCATATTCCCAAAATGAAATCCAGGGTATTCATGTTGGATATTAGGCAAATTCTGAGCCACAATCTTTACCGCAGACTCAACTGTCAAATCACGACCTGTTTCGGCGGCAAGAAATATGGTTAAAGCTCTTGTCCCAGGCCAGGCAACGACAGATTCTCCAACATTCAGATAGTAAAGCATTTCATCTTGAAATTCCTTATTTCCATCAGCTGTCATCCCTATTTTAGCATTGGTCCCATAGGGAAGTGTATGAATCGCTTCTTTCGTAAGATCAGGCAAAGATAATGAAGAATCAATTGTAACATCTCGTAAGGTACTGAAAGGCAGTGTCATGATAACACGATCAGCCTCGACAACACTACCATTTGCAAAGGTGAGAACATAATGATCCCCTTCCTTACCGACATGGGTCAGCTTATGATTTAAATGGATTGAATCCGGCTTATGCACTTGAGAGAGTCTTTGGACAAAATGGGACACTCCCTGTTTAACTGTAAGGGTGTAGTATTTAAGGCTAATACCTTTGCTTAAAAAGGGGCCAAGTTTATTTCGGATTGATATAAGGTCTTCATACTCTTTAATATCTTCAGAAATCCAGCCAATGTGGTACATCGAGGCTTGATTGAGACTCACGCCGGTCTCAGCATCATATATTGTTTTTAACAATCCCTGACATAAAGGGGAAAGGTTGGAGGATGCAATATGGGGTATCATTGGTTGAGTTACATAATGACTTCCCTGTTTTGTACTAACGAGTGTGCCAGATAAATATGTGCCATTAAGGTTAGATAAAAACCCGCTTAACTCTCCTAAGGCATGTACAACATCTATTGGAGGAATAAGGTGTTGATGACTAAATACAGAAAACTTCCCATGACCATAACCGGATCTTACAAGCTCTACTTTTAAGTCCTTGGCAAGTGCGATACTGTCCTTATGGTCTGAGTCTATCTTCGTTCCACCTTCCTCATAAAACTGCGTTTTCTCCGGATTGTAATAATGTGTGTGTGTGCGCCCTCCCAAACGATCACGGCCCTCAAAAATCTCAACAGGAACCCCACCCTTATGTAAATTATAGGCGGCAGTAAGTCCGGACATTCCGCCTCCTAAAATTGCAACGTGCACACGTCTTTGTACATACTGCATACTCACAGAGTCAAAACTCAAACCAAAGAACAATATAGCCGAAATGATGGCGTAGGTTGCCTTGCTTATATATTTTTGAAAGATGGTTGACAATATTCTGCCCTCAATCTGATAAGATGTTGCGTTTAAGTATATTAGACCCACAAATTGCTTAATAAACGTTTAAGGTGCGCATTCCAAGTTTTACTATCAGGATAATATATTAAACAACTAGATTTTGACCTTAGTATCGATACACCATCACCACAAATAAGTTCTAAAATGCTTATGAAATTTACATATTGATTAAAATTTAATTAAATATTAACCTTTTATATAAGTGGCCGGTATCATAAGGAATATCTTTAGTGAATACGTTGTTAAAATCCATATTATTTGCTTCTTTTCTTATGATGCCCCTTGTTTTTACAAATGCTTTTGATTTTGATCCCGCAGAGGTAGAAGAAACACCTGAAAAAGCCGCTCCAGAAAAAACAGAAGCGGAGGAAGCTGCCCCGGAAACACCTAAAAAGATTCCTAAAAAAGCCACAAAGAAGACAAAGAAGAAAAAATCGAAAGCCGTCACAAAAGCACGAACAACAAAAAAGGCTGCGAAACGTAGAGCCGCTCAAGTTGCTTCTCGTCCTGCATCAACCGGCGTCCATGATCAAATCCGTTTTCTTCACAATAAAATTGATCAACTAGAATCTGGGAACTTGTCAAATGCAATCCCGACAGCTTCTTGTAGTGGAAATGAAGCAAGTAAAGATAAAGCTGGCTACATTCCCATACAAGGAACCAACACAGCTCTTAAGATTGGGGGCTATATTAAAGCGGACGGTATATATGATGCAAACCAATTTACGGGGGATGCAACGAATGTTCCGAATTTAAGGCTTAAGAATCTTGATAGCGATGCAACCCGTTCCAATGTTTTTACAGCTCATGCTAAACAAACACGCATTTCGCTTGCGAGCGAAACAAACACTCCCCATGGTCAGGTTGTCGCATTTATAGAGGGGGATTTCTTCGGAAGCACAAATTTTGGTTCTTCTGCTGGCTCATTCAATCGTTCAGAAACGTCAAGCCAGAACTCATATAACTTTCGTGTGAGGCACGCTTATGGGAGCTTTTGCATCGATAAAACCCACAGGGTTGATATTGGGCAAATGTGGACATTGTTCTATGACACAAAATCCACAGGAACAACCCTTGAATTCAATGGACCAGAAACAACTGCCCAAATACGTCGTCCCCAAATTAGGTATGCTTATACGGGTAAAAATTGGAGAACATCATTCTCTCTCGAAAGCGGTGCAACGGAGTATTTAGATATTTCTCCAGCTTTTGTTGGAACAGCCCCTGGAGGTGTCAACCCAAGCCTAACTGCGGGATCACCAAGCAATACCTACAATACATCTCAATATCGCCGGGCTCAAAATAGTTTCATTGGAGGCATTGGTGGGGATGGAAATCAAGCCTTGCCTGATTTTGTTGCTCAATTTCAATATGAAAAAAAAAACGAAGGGCACATATCTATCGGCTTAATGGCGCGTGAGTTAAATATTAAGAAGCTTTCAACAGTTGGAAGAAATGATCCCACATTCTCAAAGAAAGAATATGGTTATGGAGTCGCCTTCGGTGGACGGTACTTTGTTGATAAGAAAACAAACATATTTGGACAATTTAATTTTGGCAAAGGCATAGGGACTTATATTTTTGGTCTTGATGGTTATGGGGCAGCTCTTGATGCCAGTCGTGGATTTATGCAAACTCAATTCGCCTATGGCACGCTTATTGGAGTGGAATTTTATTGGCGAGATAACTTGAGAACGAATATTATTGGAAGCCTTGCACGCGCAACAATAGCCAATTTTATCACCGGTGGACGCGCTCCTGTCATTGGTATTGATCCCACAGCCAACAATGCCTTAGTAACACTTACAACATCCGGTTATAGCATATCCAACATGTTGCGCCAATTCTATGTCAACCTGTTATGGTCTCCTGCTGAAAAGTTCGAAGTTGGTATTGAGTATGCCTACCTTCGCCGGGATACAATCAATAATTTTTATGGTTATGGAAATCGCTTCCAATTTGGCGCGTTCTATAAGTTTTAGTTGAACAACCCAGCCCAAAAACTCTACCATCCAATAAAATGATGCACCTCTTGAAATATCACTTGTTAATCCTATATTAACCAGTAGGTATTCATAGGAGGTGACGATGATGGCACGCATAATTACAATTGTTATGGCAATTATGTTCTGGCAAGTCGTACAAGCAGCTGACACGCCCCCCCCAACACCCACTCCCCAAAAAGATTATTTTGAAAGCCTTTTTGATGAAGTGGAGGTCGCCAAGACAACGCCACCAAGCATCGATAAAGAGAAACTTTACGACAAGATGGTCCAAAATTCCGTTGCCTATGGAATATTAAAAAAGTTTCCCAATCTGCGGGTTGGTGACCTGGAATTTCGCCCCGTATCAAAGAAAGCTGTTCACGCCCCTGAAATCAAACGTGGGCAGGATTTAATACGACAGGAGTTCTCGAGCCAGAAACCTCTTCACTATAAAGATGTTGCCCAAATCATTAATCGTAAGATCTCGGACCCGAACTCCTCAATAAAGGATATGGACTGGGTATTAATGTCCAATGCCTTTCGCACCCTGAAGGCCCCAGGAGCTTCTCATAAAGCCCACTTGTTGGGGAACTTTATCGCTGAATACATTCTCCTTGAACAAATTAAAAAACAGGAAAGCAAAGGTGAGCTCTCCCCAGAGGACCGAACTTTCCTATCAACCTTGTATTACGATCTATCGCAACTTTATGAGGCAATGTATAAAAACGATGAAGCCTTGTTTAATAAAGCTCGTAATGGGACGCTAACTTTACCGATTTCGCCAATCTATCGAGATTATGACCCTGACGAGGAATATCTCCCTTATGATGAAGGGTTTGACGTTCCTTTTGGATCTCTCGTGGGCGGGCGGCTGGATCTTTTGCGCGGTTCACTTCTGTATGATCCTTACGACGACCTTCCCTGGGGACAACTTATTTATTTTGTAACCTACGATTTAGTGGATCCTTGGTTTGAAGATGAGATTTATCCATATTTTTGGCATACCTATTTTCCATATGGATTCACGACGACGCACGCTCATCATTTCGAACGTCAATGGCGCCATATATCTCCCCATATGCATCATCATAACCAAATGTGGAAACACCGTCACCAAATTGATCGATCATTTCGAAAGCTCAATCAGGTTCATTCGCGCCCCTCTTCTCGTCTCAACCGAACCATACACAGTGCCAACGTGCAGGTACAACATACGCCCCAGAATGAGCGTTATTTGTTGAAAAACCATGATATAGTTCATTCAAGAGCAGGTAAGGGCCCAATTGCTGTACATAGGGGCAGGGACGTAACAAGCTATGAGTTTTCTAAGGAGAAACCTCATGGTTTGACTCAACACGCTCAAATAGCGCCGAAGCAAAGCACCTCCCGAATACACCCGCCCTCTGAAACACACAGCGGAATTCAACACCACAAAGAAGTACAAATAAACCGAGCACCACCTCAGCATCATGTTGCACCTCAAATACATAGAATGGAAAAACATCATTTTACTTCTCCACAAGAACGCGTACAACCGATGCAAAATAGGGATAGGAGGCCTGAGTCTAGAAATGTTCCCAAGGCACATATTAGCCGTCCGGCGAATGAACCCTCTCAACCTCGCAGTTTTTCGCCCCCTCAAGCAAGATCTGCGGCACCAGTGATGTCTGCTCCCCCAATGAGATCTGCACCGCCGGCAGCCTCTGCACCTTCGCAACCGCAGGGAAAAAAATGGAATCGATAGATCAGACAGAGACATACGTAAAGATTTTGAGACTTGCTGGTATATTGCTATAACTTTCCCTTTTAACAAATATGTTCCAAATGGCCTTTAAATCTGCTATAGTGTTGTCAGAATGAAAAAGAAAAGAACTACCGCCCCCTCCCCTGTGGATTTACGCAAAACTGTTTTGGAACTCCTTGCCAGCAGCGAAAAACCCCTTACAAAAAACCAAATTGCCCGTGAATTGGGCGTCCGTGGTGATGAACGTATCGCTTTAAAGCAGTTATTGGCTGACTTGGAAGAAGAAGGCAAACTCGATCGGGGCCACAGACGACGGATTACCGTTGCTGATCGACCTTTTGCGCCTGGTCATGTCATAGTTGCTGAAATTATCGGAGTGGGAGAAGATGCAGAATTAATTGCAATACCCCTCGATTGGACTCAAGACGCCCCTGTCCCTAAAATTGAGCTGCTTCCTTCACGAAGGAGCGATCCACGACATAGTGCCTTAAGCATTGGTGCACATGTATTGATACGCCTACAATCCCATACAAAAAATATTTGGCGGGGCGAAATTATCAAAAAACTTGAGAAGACTGCAAAGGTACACTTGGGAATATTTACCCGAAATCGCGATGGCAGTGGGCGTCTATCCTCTTGTCATCGTAAAGATACCTTTCCCGGGGCACGGCTTTCCCCTGAAGAATCAATTGACCTGCAGGATGGCGAAATTGTTTCCTATTCCGTATCTGTTACTCAAGGTACGAAGATTCAAAAAAGAATAGGCCGAATTGATAACCCGAAAACTTTCAGCCAAATGGCTATTTATGCCCATCATCTGCCCCACACATTTTCCGAAGAAGCTATAGCTTTAAGTGAGCAAGGCAAAATCCCAGAGCTCGGGAAACGGACGGATCTCAGGCATATTCCCCTGGTTACCATTGATGGGGAAGATGCTCGTGATTTTGATGATGCTGTATGGGCGACTCCAGATGAAGACCCCCGTAATACGGGGGGATGGCGCATTCTTGTGGCGATTGCTGATGTTTCCTATTACGTTCGACCCGGTGATGCCCTTGACCAAGCTGCAAAAGATCGCGGGAACTCAGTCTACTTCCCAGATCGCGTGGTGCCAATGCTGCCAGAAGCTCTTTCGAACGAGCTCTGTTCCTTAAAACCTCACGTTGATCGTGCCTGTATGGCTATTGAAATGATCCTGACCGGAGACGGCAAAGTGAAGTCACATCATGTGAAACGTGGATTAATGCGCTCCCAAGCCCGATTGACTTATACCCAAGTCCAACAAGCAATTGAGGGTAATGTTGATAAAATCACAGCCCCTCTATTGGAAACAGTCATTAAACCTCTTTATGGTGCTTTTAAATCTTTACTAAAAGCACGCATCCATCGGGGAACTCTTGAAATTGAACAACCGGAGCGCCAAATCATTTTTGGAGAGGACGGTCATATTGATCGGATCATTCCACGCCCACGTTATGACAGTCATCGTCTGATTGAAGAATTTATGATTGCTGCAAACGTGGCTGCTGCTCATACTCTTGACGCCAAAGGTTGGCCATGTCTTTACCGGATTCATGACGCGCCGGATGCTTTACGCGTTGCTAACTTGCGCCTCACGTTGCGCAAGATGAAAATCCCTTTCTCTAAAGCCACAAGCCCAAGACCTTCCCAATTTAATGAGCTCCTGGCCGCAACACGCAATACCCCATTGGCTCAGATGATCACAGACCTTGTATTACGCTCCCAAGCTCAAGCTCGGTATAGCCCTCTCAACATTGGTCACTTTGGCTTAAGTTTGTCCCAATATGCACATTTTACCTCACCCATTCGACGGTATTCTGACCTCATTGTTCATCGATCACTCATTTCTGCCCTTCAATTGGGAAATGATGGTTTAGGCGACAAATCCGTCTCATTGTTGTCCGTGGCAGATCACATCTCTGCAACGGAACGTACAGCGGCAATTGCAGAACGGGAGGTGATGGACCGATTTGTAACCGCTTATCACGTCCCCCATGTCGGGGAAGATTTTACGGCAACGATCGTTGGGGTTACACGGGTCGGGTTGTTTGTTGCCATTAAAGATACAGGTGCTCAAGGATTTATACCGCGCGGGAATCTGAGAGGCGATACGTTTTACCATGAAGAAGAGAGCCACCGACTTGTTGGACGTCGGACGAAAACAGTCTATCAGCTCGGGAGTCTTTTAGAGGTTCGCCTCATCTCAGCAGATATCACAGCCAACAGCCTTATTTTTGGGGTCGCAGAAGATGATGATACACCCAATAAGAGACCGGTCCGCCGCCAGGAAAATACATCGCGTAAACAAATGAAAAAAATTAAGAAGCCGAGGCGAAACCGATGAATGACTCTGCGCTTCTAACCAAAATACCCTATAAGTTCCAGGATTCCACTCTCCTGAAAATGGCCTTAACCCACCCCAGCAGTTCAAGATCCCAAAAAGTGAGCGATTTTGAACGATTGGAATTTCTAGGAGATCGCGTTCTTGGTTTAGTCATTGCAAAGATGGTCTATGAACGATACCCAAAGGAAAAAGAGGGTGATTTAGCCAAGCGTTTTGCTGCTCTTGTCTGTCGAGAAGCCTGTTTGGAAATTGCGCATCAGATGAATTTATCCACACACTTGATTGCCTCCCTTGGAGATATTACCCCGAATTCCGCTCTTCTTGCAGATGCTGTGGAGGCCCTCATTGGGGCTATATACCTGGATGGGGGCATTGAAGCAGCTTCCACCGTCATCAATGCCTACTGGCCTGCGCTTTTGGAAAAGGACATTAGTCCCCCAAAAGACCCCAAAACAGCTCTCCAAGAGCTGGCTCAGTCTAAGAATTTAGGGGTCGTTCCCTCTTACGAAGTCCTGGATCATTCAGGTCCAGCCCACACACCGACCTTTACAGTTCGTGTTTCCGTTGAGGGCTTAGGCGAAGCTATAGGAACCGGCGCCTCAAAACGCCAAGCTGAACAAATGGCCGCAAAGAAACTCTTAGATGAAAACACTCAAGGAGAATAAAGAATGATCAGCGCAGAACAGCAAGAGATTATACTTATCGCTGACCCAAAGATCATTTCCGTTCCGATCGTTGAGAACGGAGATCCTTTCATCGACTTAAAAGACCAAGACCTTCTTTTATACGGGCCTTCTCCTGAGATCCCCAATAACACCGACTACACAAAGATGCGAACAACCGTCTATGCAAAAATTATTCAAGCACAAGAAAGCCTGCCAGAGGGTATGCGCTTTTGTATTTACGAAGGCTATAGAAGTCTAGAACTTCAAAAATCACTGTTTGACACGCGGTTTGCAACCATACACGCCCATAACCCAACCTGGTCACATAAGGAAATATTTGAAGAAACAACACGCCTCGTTTCTCCCGTCGTTAATTTGGATGGATCGACCAATATTCCTCCCCATTCAACCGGAGGGGCGTTTGATATTTACCTCATCGATCTGAAAGGGCAACCCCTTGATATGGGAATTCACCCCAAAGACTGGATGGAAGATGAAGATGGAACGATTTCGCAAACAAACTCACGCCTCATTTCGGAAGAAGCAAAAAATAATCGCAACCTCATGAATCAGGTCTTAGAAGGTGTTGATTTTGTCAATTACCCAACAGAATTTTGGCATTGGTCTTATGGAGATCGTTATTGGGCCTACCATAAAGGGCAGCCCCATGCTATCTATGGCACTTTAGAAACATCAGGAAAATAAAATGACACAAAAACGGTGCGGCTTTGTCGCAATTCTGGGGGCACCCAATGCAGGCAAGTCAACTCTCATTAATCAATTGGTTGGTTGTAAGGTAACCATTGTGTCCAGCAAGGTGCAAACCACGCGTCAGCGGATTTTGGGTATTACCATTCACGGGGAAAGCCAACTTATTTTGGTTGACACGCCAGGCATATTCGCCCCCCAAAAGCGCATGGAGCGTGCTATGGTCCAAGCAGCCTGGGAGGCCAGCCGTGACGCGGACTTGACGGTTCTCATTGTGGATGTCAGTCAAAAGTCGTTGGAAAGCAGTTTTGCTATTTTGGAAAAATTGGGCACGCGTCCGGTTATATTGGTCCTGAATAAGATTGATCAAGTCAAACACGTGGCCTTGCTTGAAATTACGGCAAAGTTCCAAAAGTTTACAAACATTACGCATACGTTCATGATATCCGCTCTCACGGGCGATGGCGTGGCGGATTTTGCGAACTTCCTGGCCAAGACTGTCCCCGAAAGCCCATGGTTATATCCTGAAGACCAACTATCGGATATGCCTCAAAAGTTATGGTCTGCAGAAATTACACGAGAACAGCTATTCCTTCAGCTCCACCACGAACTCCCCTATAACACCATGGTGGAAACAGAAGCCTGGGAAGAGTTTGAAAATGGGACTTTGAAAGTCAGCCAAGTCATATACGTGGCAAGAGATGGCCAAAAAGCAATCGTCCTGGGCAAAGGTGGTCACCAGATTAAGGCCATCAGCAGTGCCGCTCGTGAGGAAATGTCCGTGTTTCTCAATCGCACAGTCCACTTATTTTTGCATGTCAAAGTGATGGAAGATTGGACGAACAAACCAGCGATGTACCGTTTGATGGGATTGGATTTCAATGTATAGTTATGGATTTTAACCTATGAAGTGGGCGGATAGTGGCATCATTTTGTCCGCCCGTCCTTTTGGGGAAAATAGTCGTATTCTTACCCTATTAACCCGTGACCATGGCCGCCATGCAGGTCTGATCAAAATTCCAAAATCCCGATCCCGCCTGAATATCGAAGCAGGAACGTTTGTAGATGCCACTTGGAACGCCAGATTATCAGAGCATTTGGGTCAATGGACGCTTGAGACAACCGATGCCATGGGAGCAAAGCTTCTTTCCATGGCCTTGCCGCTCACAGCCCTCAGCAGTGCTTGTCACATTACCGACCAGTGTTTGGCCGAGCGGCACCCCTACCCTGACCTCTATGACCTTCTTAAGAGCTTAATCGAAGATCTGCTCCAGGCGCCCGATTGGCAAATTTCTTATGTGAATTATGAGCTGGCTCTCTTGAAGGATTTGGGCTTTGGTCTTGATTTGTCCACTTGTGCAGCCACAGGCAAGGTGGATGACTTAATCTACATCTCTCCCAAAACGGGTCGTGCCGTCAGTCGCGAGGCGGGAGAACCTTATAAATCACAACTGCTTCCTTTGCCGGCCTACTGGGTCAAGGAGGATGCCCCCCCTGATATCCGGACATCTCTTAACGTGACCGGTTATTTTTTGGGGCAGCATCTGACTGAACGCCAAGGTCTGCCCCCCATTCGTCAACGGCTGATGGATATGCTGGGGCGGTGAAATAATAAGTAGTTGTGTTCACCCGAATTTACAAATATAGTGACTTAATAAATTGCGCCTTGTATTTTTCAAGGATCATATTTATATAAATCACAAAATAAACAATTTTCTAACTGGAACAATACTATTATGAAAGAATTTTTGTCTATATTATTCATATTGTATTTCGGTTTGACATCATCAAATTGGGCGGCTGAGGTAGACCCAAATGAACCCATAGATGCTGAGTTTAATCCGGAAGCTTCATGGTCCGATATGCACAACTATGCCCAACAACGTGCTGAGTGGTTCAGACAAACATTAGAGGTTTTAACGAACGAAAAAGGCGATGTTCAAAGGCGTCTTACCTTAGCAAAGAAGATTATGCCAGGTTTAGATGAAACAGAAGTAAAAGTAAGTGCGGGATTAAGTTTGACTCTCCAAAAGAAACTTCAAGTCTCTAAATTAATAGATGCCACAACATCAGATGTACTATACTCTTTTTTGTATTGGGACTTTCTTGAACGAACACTCGCATTCTATAACACAGCGCCAAACAATACTCTTGAATCTAGAAATGCGTTACTCCCCTATTTATTTCGTGAGCTTGAAGTTTTTGGTGCGTATGCAGTGGCTGACTTAACTGATAATCCTCAATCTCGCTATTACTCTGAAGAATTTTTTATCAACGGGGCTATAATTCAGGAATGTAAGGATCTTGCTTCTCATCAGGGATGTACGGTTGTCCAACTGATGCATGGGATTGATGAGGAAACAAAAGAGGTTATCGATTTAACACCGAGCGAACTTAGTTACTTGTATCTTGAAAGTGCCCTAAAGAAGTATAATCTTTAGAGTGAAGGGAGGGAGAAGCCGGGTGGCTACTTTGC
>JAIESE010000057.1 GCA_019746225.1 Alphaproteobacteria bacterium
ATCGAATAGTCACGTCACCCAATTCCCTTCTCCATCTAAGGAAGTAGACGACCGTGTGGATGCTTTGAGAGGGCACGGTCACGTCGCTCCTTCCAATTTAATCTTTATCCCTCTGAATTTTTCAAATCCATTTACCAATACCTCGACCACGGTAACCTATTCTGCAGTCATCAACACGGGTAGCGCGTGGAATGTGGCGACTTTGTCCTTGGTTACTCAGCTGGCCCTTCCACTCGGCAGTGAGTGTGAGATTGATTGGGGTGGTTTGCAAAAGTAAGTGAGAGTTTCTCGATTCGACTTCCTCTAATTTATCGACTTTCAGAAATCGGGAAAATGGAAAGTTTGCAGTAGTTGCAATTGAGCTCTTTGGAACTATGCAGGAGTTTATCTTCTGTGCTATTTTTTCCTCTCCTTTTGTCATAATAAACAAACAATTCCTTGATTATAATAGTTTGTGTATTTGTGAACAGAATGTAGTCAGTAAACACCTTTGTAATTGCTAAATACTCTTCTCTTGCTATACAGTACTCCCATTGTAACACACACCCCTGTGACTGTTGGTCCCACACTCTAAAAAACATATGCAAAGAAGTTTTGTGATTTTTCGTTCATTCTGCAGTTAGCTTCTGTGCGAGACTCGATAGCTACATTGAAAAGTCACGTAGAACATTGAAAAGTCCTAACATAGCCGACCAAGCATCCTTGAAAATGTTGAAAAATCAATCGATTGTGAACCACTGAAACCATGTTCTTAATCTCTCCTGATCTCGACAAGATGATGAGATTAAAATTACATATGATTGGATTTGTGGAGGAGGAATGTTTATGTACAAGGAAATACGTGGATTTCACTCGACTTATTGATGCAAGCTTGTACTAATGTAGGAAGATGATGAAGTTGATCCTGAGAAATTAGAACATTAGAACCCTTACTTTCAACTCATCGACTTAGGGAACAGAGGGGCTTAAATGGGTCAATTTATCGTTTATCTAGTCTGACTTTTGGGTCAAATGGTGTGCCATCGTCTAGTCTGTTTGGACCTTCAACAAGTACTTCGTGAAAGTTAAAGTTGCTCATGCTCTAGAAAAGTGTGTGTATTGTTAAAGTGTGTTTAAAGTGTGTTTTTGTCAAAGTTACCAAAAACTAAAAAAAAAAAGAAAGAAAAAACTAAAAACTGAAAAAGAAACGTAAAGTTAACTTATTACGTTTTAGATTTTAGGAATTTGCATCTAACTGAAATAGCATCAGCTATCCCGCGCTGAAAGTAAAGTTACAAAAAAAGTTAGTAAATTTAGCAGTGCAAAAAAAAAAGAAAAAAGAAATGTGAAAAATCTTCTGTATAAAGAGAATCTTCTGTATCGATAGCGATGCGCACACATTCTCGCCACGCGTGTTCCTCCAAAACTCCCAACAAAAACCCGAAAATGGCGGACCGAATTGCGTAGACGATCCTTTTCAGCGGTTGCAAAGATATATCTTTTTTTTCACAAAATCTTTTATTCGAAAGATTTTAACAAAGATGTCCTTCTTCGACGCGTTGAAGACATGGTTCAGTGAGAAATCTCCTCTCATTGTGACCAGTCGGATTGTTTCATTTTTGGCTATTGGCTTGGGAACAGCAGAGGTTAGCCTTTTTTCTCCGCCCTTGTATCTATCACCTCGTCTTCCCCTCATCGATGATATGATAGATCGTCATCGGATCTCTCATTTACTCTTTCCTCTCGAATTTGCATATTGGGGCATGGTGGGCAGGCGTCGGAGTTATTCTAATTGCTATCTTGCAGCTTAGCTTAGAGAAAAGGTAAAAGATCCTTCCCCGTTTGTTTTCCCTTTTATCCATGTCGCTAATCACAACTATTAGTCCAGCGGTCATGTGTGTTGGTTGTGTGTGCGTTCTCGCTCTGCTTGTTGCGATGGTTGGTGCGATAGTCGATGGAATCTTCTGGAATGTCTTAGATCACACTCGAGGTTGTTACAATCCCTACAGTAACAAGTATTATGGTGATCAGAACTACGCCCTGGATGCTATTTCCTGCACCACTTTCAGTGAAATCGGTAATCCTAGTTACCGTGACAACTGTTACTGCGTTCAAGCCGGAACGGATCACTGTCTCAATTACGCTCTTGCCAATGACGCCGACTACAACTGTGGTGACATTTTAGACACTTATCGTGATTGGTTGAACGCATCCACGATTATTTGTATCGTACTGACGGTTGGGTCGTTGCTTAATTGCATCTTAATCTGCACTGCAGGATGTATGGCGCGTCAAAATAGTAGTGAGAGCAATCACCATCAATTTACGGAGGTTCCCACGAATGGTGGAACTGTGCCGACGGTGGTCGAGCCTAACAAAGACTATGCTACATCTAGCGAGGGAATTCAGATGAGCATAGTAGACCCAGTGAATGATATCGAAGGTCGACCGATTCAAGACTCCAAATTGTGATCTTCTTGGTAAATTCGACATTCGGCTTCCTAAGCAGAATAACATTGTATAAGATAAAATAAGAGGTTCTGTCTAGTTCGTCTCGTGAATGATAACACGTGGATAATCTTAAGTGGCGTAAAAGTCTTGACTTTAGTCCACTTGTTCCGTTACTGTT